>JBJSWS010000209.1:0-10972 GCA_046085985.1 Actinomycetales bacterium | reverse complement strand
GTTTTGGAATCACTTCTTAAAGGGCCAGATGAAGTTCTAATTCTTGATGAGCCAGATAACTATCTAGATGTTCCGGCAAAAAGATGGCTAGAAGAAGAGATTCGAAATTCGGATAAGACAATTCTCTTTATCAGCCATGATCGAGAATTACTTGCTGCGACCGCCAACAAAATAGTTTCGCTAGAGCAGGGAATAAATGGCAATTCCACTTGGATTCATGGCGAGGGTTTTGCAACTTATTATGATGCTCGAAAAGCGAGAAATACTCAGTTCGCTGACTTAGTGGAACGTTGGGAAGATGAACATAAGAGGTTAAAAGAGTTGGTATTAACTCTCCAATGGCAGGCTGCATCATCGCCAGCGATGGCCTCTCGTTATCGAGCGATGCAGACTCGGTTACGTAAATTTGAAGAGATTGGACCGCCACCACCACCGCCAGTCGAACAGAATATAAAGGTAAATCTTCGAAGTACCAGAAGTGGTGAACGCGTAGTAACATGCGAAAACTTAACGCTAGAGAATTTAACGGAGCCATTTAACTTTGAAATTTATTATCAAGATCGCGTTGCAATTCTTGGAAAGAATGGAACTGGTAAATCACATTTCTTGCGGCGTCTCTCTGGCGACGAAACTGTTCGTTATACCGGTACCTTTAAATTAGGCGCCAGAGTAGTTCCAGGTTTCTTTGCCCAGACCCATGCGCACCCAGAATTTATTGGCAAAACTCTTCTGGAAATTCTCTGGGAGCAAAATTCATTACAACTTGGTGCGGCAAAGAGCGTCTTAGGTCGTTATGAGTTAGCTCAGCAAGCTGAACAACAATTTACTTCTCTATCTGGCGGACAGCAGGCGCGCTTTCAAGTCTTACTTCTGGAATTAGCTGGCGATACCTTGTTATTACTTGATGAGCCAACCGATAACTTAGATTTAGCAAGTGCTGAAGCTTTAGAACGTTCACTTGCTGCATATGAAGGAACTGTTATTGCAGTGACTCACGATCGATGGTTTGCCCGTGGATTCACTAGATTCTTGATATTTGGCGCTGATGGCCAGGTCTATGAGAGCCCAGAGCCGGTCTGGAGCCACTGATTTTGACCCTCCCGAGAGGGGCGGGTAACCTACCGCTTCTGCCTTCGGGCCAATGAAGTAGATCTAGAAAGAGAGTTTGCCGTGCGTACCTTTACTCCAACCCCAAGCGACGTTGCGCGTAAGTGGTACATCATTGATGCAACTGATGTTGTTCTAGGACGTCTTGCTAGCCATGCTGCAACTCTGCTTCGCGGAAAACATAAAGCAACTTTCGCACCACATATGGATATGGGCGATTTCGTTGTTGTAATTAATGCTGACAAAGTTGCGCTAACCGGAAGCAAGTTAACCGAGAAGATTGCACATCAGCACTCAGGTTTCCCAGGTGGTTTAACTTCTCGTAACTACGCACTTCTTCTAGATAAGTTCCCAACTCGCGCAGTTGAGAAAGCAATTAAGGGAATGTTGCCAAAGAATTCAATCGGTAAGCAGATGGCTTCAAAGCTAAAAGTTTATGCCGGCCCAAACCACCCACATGGTGCACAGGCTCCGATTGCATATGATTTCAAACAAGTCGACCAGACTAAGTTGGGCAAGTAAAGGATGATGATGGCCGAGAACGAAACTTCAACTGCATATAGCTCAAGCACTCCAGCTGGCGCTACCAATCGTGCATCAGTAATCGCACCAGGTGCTGGCGTTGGTCGCCGTAAAGAAGCAGTTGCTCGTGTCCGCCTAGTTCCAGGTACCGGTCGCTGGACTGTAAATTCAAAGGCATTAGAAGTTTATTTCCCAAATAAAGTTCACCAACAATCAATCTCTGAACCACTCCGCACTGTTGGCGCCGAAGGAAAGTTCGACATCATCGCTCGTATCGATGGCGGCGGAATCTCTGGCCAAGCAGGCGCACTTCGCCTTGGCGTTGCACGTGCGCTAAATGCAATTGATGTTGATGCAAATCGTCCAGCGCTTAAGAAAGCGAAATTCTTAACTCGCGATCCACGTGTTATCGAGCGCAAGAAGTACGGCCTAAAGAAGGCTCGTAAGCGTTCTCAATACAGCAAGCGCTAATCGCATAGTTATGTCTCTCTTTGGCACCGATGGTGTCAGAGGTGTAGCCGGCGTCGATTTAACTGAAAAACTCGCACATGACCTTGCAGTTGCTGCTGCACATGTTCTTACCGATATTGGTGAATTCTCTGGACATAAACCAAAAGCAATCATCGCTCAAGATTCCAGAGAGTCTGGCAGCTATCTTGAGAAAGCAATCTGCGAAGGCCTCTCTAACTCTGGCATCGATGTTTATCGAGTCGGAGTTCTGCCTACTCCAGCAGTCTCTTATTTAGTTTTAGAAAGTGGCGCCGACCTTGGCGTAATGATTAGCGCTTCTCATAACCCGGCAACTGATAATGGAATTAAGTTCTTTGCCCGCGATGGCCGTAAATTGGCAGATTCAGTTGAAGCTCAGATAGAGGCGCAACTTGCCAAAGAGTGGCAGCCAAAAATTGCACCTGGTCAAGTAATTGAAGATTCTGCCGCTCGAGAGAAATATATAAACCACCTCTTGCAAACGATCGATACTAAATTTACGGATTTAAAGATTGTTGTTGATTGTGCAAATGGCGCAGCCTCATTTGTGGCACCTGAAGTGTTACGTAGAGCAGGTGCGCAAGTAATTCCAATCTTTGATAAACCAAATGGCTTAAATATCAATGAGAATTGTGGTTCTACCCATTTGGATAACTTAATTTCGCGCGTCAAAGAAGAAGGCGCAGATTTGGGAATTGCCCACGATGGTGATGCTGATCGAGTCCTGGCTATTGACCACCTTGGCAATGTTGTAGATGGAGATCCAATATTAGGAATCTTGGCAGAGCACACTGAATTGCCAACTAAGAAAGTTGTCGGAACTGTTATGACAAATCTTGGATTAATCCTAGCCCTTGAGAAAAAAGGAATTGGATTTGTTGCAACTCAAGTTGGCGATCGCTATGTCTTAGAAGAGATGTTGGCCAATGGCCACTCCCTGGGTGGCGAACAATCGGGACATATCATCATGCGAAAATTTTCAACTACTGGAGATGGGATTCTTACCGCACTCCATCTGATTTCTGAGATGGTGCGACGAAAGCAGAATCTCTCCCAACTCGCATCGTTTATGGTCCGATATCCGCAAGTTCTAATAAACGTAAAAGGTGTTGCTAAAGATAAATTAGCTAACAGCCAAGTTATTCAAAATGAGATAAGAAGAATTGAAACAGAGCTCGGAACGAGCGGCAGAGTTTTATTGCGCGCTTCAGGAACCGAGCCTGTGATTAGGGTGATGGTAGAAGCAGAAAGTGATGAGAGCGCGAAGCGATTCGCAGATTCACTTGCGCAATTAGTAAAATCAGAACTTGCCCTTTAGGAGTATCACCAAGGAGTCACTGTGTGCGGGATAGTCGGTTACACCGGTCCGAATCCTGCGCTATCCAAAATTATTGAAGGATTACGTAGGCTCGAGTATCGGGGTTATGACTCAGCTGGCGTTGCCTTGTTACAGCAAACCGGTGCACCACTTAAGGTTGTAAAACGTGCCGGCAAATTAGTAAATCTTGAAAATGAACTAGAAGAGAATCACTTAGCAAAAACCGGTATCGGCCATACCCGGTGGGCAACTCATGGTGGTCCGACTGATGAAAATGCGCATCCGCATATCGATGGTTCGGGCAAACTTGCGGTAATTCATAATGGGATTATCGAAAATTACTTAGAGTTAAAGACTGAATTAGAACGCCGCGGCCATAAATTTTCATCAGAAACCGATACTGAATCAGTCGCTTTTCTACTAGCTGAAGAATTTAAAACAACTGGTGATCTAGCCGAAGCGATGCGCCTAGTTTGTCTTAGGTTGAAAGGCTCATTTACCTTATTAGCAATTCATTCTGATGTGCCTGACTTAATTGTTGGAGCGCGTAGAAATTCACCACTAGTAGTCGGCGTCGGAGACGGTGAAAATTTTCTCGCCTCTGATGTCTCAGCTTTTATTTCATTTACAAAGCGAGCTCTGGAATTGGGCCAGGACCAGATAGTTTCAGTAACTTCAAAAACTGTTTCGGTAATTGATTTGTCGGGCAAATCTGTGGCTCCTAAAGAATATGAAATCACTTGGGATGCTAAAGCCGCAGAACGCGGCGGTTACTCCCATTTCATGTTAAAGGAAATATTTGAACAACCGAAAGCAATCGCAGACACGTTAGCCGGCAGAGTTTTCGAATCTGGCGAACTAAAGCTGCCAGAGATTGAAAAGTTAGATTTAAGTTTTGATCGCATCTTGATCTTGGCATGTGGCACGGCTTATCACGCAGGATTAATTGGAAAATATGCGCTGGAAGAATGGAGTAAGACTCCAGTGGATGTTGAATTAGCATCAGAATTTCGCTATCGCAATCCAGTACTTTCGAAGAAAACTTTAGTGATCACGATTTCACAATCTGGCGAAACAATGGATACCTTGATGGCGCTCCGTCATGCAAAAACTTTAGGCGCTGTGACGATTTCAATTTGTAACACTATTGGATCGACAATTCCACGCGAATCAGATGGAGTTCTTTACACTCATGCAGGTCCAGAGATTGCCGTTGCCTCAACAAAGGCGCTACTTACTCAGATTATTGCGATTTACTTATTAGCGATGAGTTTTGGCAATGGAAAAGCTGGGGTTGATTTGCGCAAGATTTCTACTGAGCTGCTCTCGCTTCCTAATAAAGTTGAGGAAATTCTGGAGACCGTCGAACCGCTCCGCGCTATGACGCGTGGTTATAAAGATGCAACATCAGTCTTATTCCTTGGCGCCAAGTTGGATATCCAGCTGCGTTGGAAGGCGCCCTTAAATTAAAGGAATTGGCTTACATGCATGCTGAAGGATTTGCCGGCGGCGAACTTAAACATGGCCCGATCGCACTTATTGAAGAAGGGACGCCAGTAATTGCGATAATTCCGAGTGAACAGAGCGAGATTGCCGCAAAGATGAAGAGCAATATTCAAGAAGTAATAGCCCGCGGGGCAAAAGTAATTGCGATTGCAGATTCGAGCGTAACTATCGATTTATCAAATGTTATTAGGATTCCGACAACTCTTGATTTACTACAACCAATTCTTGCAATCGTACCGCTGCAAGTGTTTGCCTACGAGATGGCGGTCGCACGTGGCAATGATGTCGATCAACCTAGAAATCTTGCAAAGTCGGTGACTGTCGAATGAGTTTAGATGATGTTGTAGATCAACGAATTGAAATCCGACGCGCACAGATGAAGAGCGCGCTGCGCTGGTCCGGTGCTCTATTTATTGGATTCGTTTTAGTTACATTAGATATCTATTTTGAAGGTTTACTCTGGCGGATTGACCAATATCTTGCAGATATAAAGCGACCGGTATTCACTGGCTTTACTAATTTCTTGATATTGCGTATCGATGATTTAGGTTTGCGCTGGGTTACCGCTTCCATTCTTCTGATTATGGCAATCATGGTTAGCCGTAGATTCAAATCCTGGCGCCCACTAAATCTTTCAGTTCTCTCGTTAATTTTCTTAAATCTTTTTGTTGGCGCCGCCAAGATTGGCATTGGCAGATGTAAAGCACGAGAAGATTTTGACATCTGCATGTTTAGTGGCGGCATGGCGTACCCAAGCGGACATATTGCAAATGCGCTTGTGACTTGGGGGCTATTTGCTTACATAATTTTTAGATATACCCATCGCGCACCTTTTGAAGGTCTACGTCTTTATTGGTTGGTCGCGCTGATTTCAATCTCGGTAGGAATAGTTTCTTTACTGCGGAATACCCATTGGTTTACCGATTTAATCGGCGGAATGTTCCTTGGTGGATCGATTCTGATTCTGGTTGTCGCAATAGATAGGTTCATTCCATCCAAACGCCAACCCTCCTAGGATGAGGTTATGAATCGGGCGGAAGCCATAATCGACTTAAGTGCGCTAGAAAGAAATGTAAAGCGACTCTTATCTGGAACTAACGCTGCTGGCTTGGCGGTCGTAAAGGCTGACGCTTACGGCCACGGCTTATTGCCAATAGCTAACCGTGCGGTTGCAGCAGGAGCTAAGTGGGTTGGGACTGCGCTCCTTGAGGAATCGATAAAACTTCGCGAAGGTGGAATTAAGACACCGATCATCGCTTGGCTAACACCGATTCATGATGACTTTGAGAGCGCACTGCGAAATCAGATTGATCTTGCGATTCCTTCCCTAGATCATTTGGCTGCGGTTTTGAAAGCGAGTGAAATTACTAAAGAAGTTCCACGGATCCATTTAGAAGTCGATACCGGGATGACACGCGGTGGCGCTCTTGGCGAATGGCGTGCACTTTTACACGCAACGAGCGATCTAGTTAAGACAAAGCGCGTTAATGTAATTGGAATCTGGTCTCACTTTGCCAGGGCCGATGAGCCTGGACATTCTTTTAATGAAGAACAGATCAGGAATTTTGAAGAGCGAGTTGCAGAGGCGCAAGGATTTGGAATAAATCCAGAGCTACTTCACTTAAGTAATTCAGCTGCTACTTTAGTAAATAAGAAAGCTCATTACGATTTAGTTCGAATGGGAATTGCGATGTATGGATTATCGCCTGATGTAACTGCAATGGGCGACTCTGCCAAATTAGATTTGCAACCGGTTTTGAGTTTGCGAGCTCAACTTCATCTAGTAAAAGAAGTTCCGGCAGGAGTTCAAGTTGGATATGGTGGAACTGCAATTACCAAAGAAGCAACTAAAGTTGGAATCATCACAATGGGTTACGCCGATGGCGTACCAAGAAATGCAAATGCAACTGCAGGCGTACTCGTTGGTAATAAAAAGGCGCCAATACTTGGTCGGGTTTCTATGGATCAATTTGTTGTTGATTTAGGTAACAATTCGATAGCGCGCGCTGGGGATTGGGCTTATTTAATAGGTAGCGCTGTTGGCGAGGGTGGGGCTGGCGGATACACTGCCGACGCTTGGGGACAAGCCAGTGGCACAATCAATTATGAGATTGTGACGCGAATTGGTCCGCGGGTACCAAGGATTTATCTCAACTAACTTTGGAGTTAACTAGAGCTATGGCAGCTAAAGAGAAGGTCTTATCTATTAAGGACCTTTCAGTTAATTTTGGTGGCCTTAAAGCTTTATCAAATGTAAATATCGATCTATATCAGGGCGAAGTTCTTGGACTTATTGGACCTAATGGCGCCGGAAAGACCACAGTCTTCAATGCGCTCTCTGGGCTGGTTACTCCAGCATCGGGAAATCTCGAATTATTTGGCAGAAAAGTAAAGTGGCCAAAGCCTCACCAATTAGTAAGTCATGGCATCTCGCGAACTTTGCAAGGCGTTGGCCTCTTTCCAGATTTAACAGTTCAAGAAAATGTCATGCTCGGCGCTCACTATTCGGCAAAAGCTGGTTTGCTGGCATCTTTTATTGGCGCAGTGGAAAAAGATGAACGTAGATTGCGCGAATTAGCACAGACCGCTCTCGAGCGCGCATACTCTGGCAGCCTTACATATCGTCGCGCGGATACTCTTTCTTATCCAGATACTAAACGAGTCTCTATCGCCCGTGCCCTAATTAGTGAACCACGCATTCTGCTTCTAGATGAGCCAGCTGGCGGTTTAGGACCACAAGATATCGAGTGGCTAAATGGTCTAATTAAAAATATAAAGAGTACGACCTCAGTCATCATCGTTGAACACCATATGGATGTGGTGATGTCGATCTGTGATCGAATCTCAGTTTTGAATTTTGGCGAGTTAATTGCCTCTGGCACTAAAGATGAAGTTCGAAACGACCCTGCAGTTATTGCAGCTTATTTGGGAACAGCAGGTACCAAGTGAGTTCATTAATAGTTAATAACTTAACGGTAAGTCATGGAGCGATTCGGGCACTTTCTAATGTGAGTTTTGAAGTCGGTGAGGGTCAACTTGCAGCAGTAATTGGCGCAAATGGCGCTGGTAAAACGACCTTACTTCGTACACTCTCTGGTCTTAAAGGTGCCGAGAATGGAACTGCAACCTGGCGTGAACGCAATATTCTCGGCGTTAAACCAGAGGATTTAGTCCGACGTGGCATCTCACATGTCTCTGAAGGAAAGTCAGTAATTCCAGAGTTAAGTGTTAAAGAGAATTTATTGGTAGGAGGCCTCTGGCGTCGTAATCGCGCTGATACCGCAAAGGCAATCTCTGAAGTTGTTGATCTATTTCCAAGACTTGGCGAACGTATGGAACAGAGCGCAAATACTCTCTCGGGAGGCGAGCGACAGATGTTGGCAATTGGTCGTTCATTAGTTTCCAGGCCCAAATTGTTATTACTTGATGAACCATCACTTGGTCTGGCGCCATTAATAATTGAACAGATCTTCGCTGCGATTGATAAATTACGTAAATCTCTTGGAATGACGGTTGTTCTGGTGGAACAGAATGCAGCAAGCGCGCTTGCGATTGCTGATACTGGCGTAATTCTTAATCTCGGTGAATTAGTTGCATCCGGAAATGCTCGGGATTTAATGGCGGATCCCGCGCTTAAGTCAGCCTATTTGGGGTACTAATGAGAGAACTAATCGGAACCCTTCTAATCGGTCTAACGCTCGGTTCAATCTACAGTTTGATGGCGCTCGCGTTGGTACTCGTCTGGCGATCCACTCGAGTAATTAATTTCGCCCAGGCTGGCCAGGCAATTCTTACTACTTATATTGCATATGAAATCGTTACTCGTACCGGAGTCTTCTGGTTGGCAGTTTTGTTTGCAGTTGTTGCTGGCGCGCTACTTGGCGCTGGCGTTGAATATTTCTTAATGCGCACTCTCTTTAAACATGTCGATGAAGGTCCAGTTGCATCTTTGGCGCCAGTAATCGCAACTCTTGGATTACTTGGAGTTATCCGCAGCATCGTTGGAATGATCTGGGGTAATGATTATCGAAGCTTCTTTCCACCGGTCTCAACAAATGGTTTTGTAGTTGGCGGGGAAGCTTTGCCATTTTCAAGGCTCAATGTTTTAGTAATTGTTGGTTCTGCAATCGCGATGATTATCTTCTCATTTATATTCCAGAAGACTGATTTAGGTTTATCACTACGTGCCGCAGCATTCCAACCAGAGATTGCTCGGCTTGCAGGAATTCGAGTTGGGCCAATTAGAACTATCGGTTGGGTTTTTGCCGGAGCAGCTGGCGCATTTGCCGGCGTATTAATTACGCCAAATGACATTCTCTCGCCAAACTCACTTGATGTCTTATTGGTTTTTGGTTTTGTTGCCGCGGTAATTGGCGGCTTAGAGAGTTTGCCGGGCGCGGTATTAGGTGGAATGGTTTTAGGACTTGGCGTCTCCTTTGTTCTTAATTATGTCGGCACCACATTGATCTTCCCAGCAGTCTTTGTAGTTCTACTTCTTTCTCTAATCATCAGACCAAATGGTCTACTTGGTTCAAAGAAGGTGCGCAGTGCGTAAGCTCTCAACCAAGAAAGCCTTTATTGCATACTTCTTATTTGGTTGGCTCTTGCTGATTTTGGCTGATCGGGTAAGTGAACTTCGGGTCTATCAAGGCGCAACTATTGCGATAACAACCCTTGCAATTGCTTCTATTATTTTGTTAACTGGATATACGGGCCAAGTATCACTTGGCCATGGTGCATTTCTTGCAGTGGGTGCATACGCAGCAGCTTTGGCACAGACTTATTGGCAATCACCATTCTGGTTTACCTTACTTATGTCGATATTAGTCACTGCTGCCTTTGGTTTTATTTTGGGATTTGCTGCCGGACGTTTAACAGGTCCTTATCTAGCAGGTACAACATTGGCGCTAGCAGTTGGTCTACCGACACTTGCAAATCAATTTGGTTTTCTTGGTGGTGAAACTGGTTTGGTTTATGACGCTGGTATGCCACCTGCAAGATTTGGTGAGAGTTTCACTTTATATAAATGGTTCTTCTGGATCGCTGCATTTGTAGTTTTAATTGCGATGTTCTTACTTAGAAACCTACTCCACAGTAGGTTTGGTAGAACTTGGAAGGCGCTACGAGCTAACCCCACCGCGGCATCTCTGCTTGGAATTAACGTCGCCTCCTCAAAAATTCTCGCCTTCACGATAAGCGCAGGCGTAGCCGGCTTATCTGGGGCTCTGCTGGGGATGATCAGCATCGTTGCCCCAAGCGCCTTCCCATTGAGTCTTTCTTTCACCATAATTACCGGCGCGGTGCTTGCTGGCGTAACCAGCCTCCTAGGTAGCATGCTAGGCGCCGTAGTTCTCGTGGTGATTCCCGAAATCGCTGATGTGATCTCGCATCAACTTGGCGATTCCGAGAAGATCACTACGAATCTGCCAGGCTTCATAGTTAGCGTGCTGTTGATCCTGACAGTTCTCTTCTCGCCAAACGGCCCAGCCGAGGCGATAAGAAAACGTCGGGAAGCACATGCAAAACATTGAAGAATAAAACCCTCGATGGAAGGAAATAAATGATCAGCTTACGACGCAAGAAGAGCATTCTTGCAGCGGTAGCTGTCACATCATTCGCACTAGTTGCGGGCGCTGTGCCAGCAAATGCAGAAGTTGGCGTAACCGCCGATGAGATCAAACTTGGAATCACAGTACCAATGACTGGTATTGCTGCTCCTGGTTATAACAAGGTCGCACCGGCAATGAAGGCTTACTTCGATTACATC
Organism: Actinomycetales bacterium; assembly: GCA_046085985.1. Lineage (GTDB taxonomy): Bacteria > Actinomycetota > Actinomycetes > Nanopelagicales > Nanopelagicaceae > MAG-120802. The sequence goes on along the minus strand of JBJSWS010000209.1, from coordinate 263 downwards.
AATAGCAAAGGTGGCGTTTATGGCCGCCAAATCAATCTCATTATCAAAGATGATCGCTATATCCCACAGGAAGCGATTAACAAGACCAATGAATTGATTCTCAAAGACGAGGTATTTGCACTTGTTGGCCAACTCGGAACTGCAAACCATCTCGCAGTCGCAAGCAAGGTCCGTATTGGAGCTCGTGGCATCCCATCGCTTTATCTAAATACCGGTTACAGCGGATTTGCTGATGTTAAGAAGTTCCCAACTTCTTTCATGCA
>JBJSWS010000208.1:0-3386 GCA_046085985.1 Actinomycetales bacterium | reverse complement strand
TTCCGGCAAGATTAGCGGGTGCGCCAAAAGAGATTTCGCAATTTAATTGTGATGATATTGATAAGTTCACTTGGATTTCTTGCTGCACCTTCCCTAGCACAGGCGGATTTGAATTTGGCAAAGAAGAAAGCGGTTCCGATTCCATCGCCAAAAGCAGTCTGGCCACCTTCTGGATACAAAGTAAACGATGGCGTCTATGCAAAGGTTCCAAACTCTAAAGAATTAGTCGGTTTACTTTCGGCAAAGCGATCTTTGCAGAAGTTTGTAAAGGATTGCCAAATTTATGCATGCGGCGCTGTCTTTGTCGCAGCTGAGACTGGCTGCGAATGGTGGGAAGTGAATTCTTCGGTGCGGAGATTAAATATTGAAACAAATTCTCGAACCAAAATTGGTTCGCTTCTTACCTATGCAAAAGGTACAGAAGACCGAGAACTAGCTACAATCTTTCTAGTTAGCAGCGAACCTATTGATGAAAGTATTTCTGTCGGTGGGATTCGAGTAATTTGCCATCGCGAACCCGATGCAAAACCTCGTCCAGGAAATGTATACAACCCAATTCCGCAACCAGAGGCCTCTCAATAATGCTTGGTGGAATTGATAACGCGCTCTTTCTAAAGTCATTTGCAGGATTTGCTGTCATGTTTGTTTTGATCTTCTTACTTAGATGGGGTTTTGCGCGAGGCAGATCGGTCGCTGAACGTCCACTGGCTGTTGGTGATGAAGATTCGTACGGAAAGTTAAAGGTAGCTGCCAGGCCAAAGAATCACATCGAGGGTGAGATGATGCGCCAGAAGTTATTGGCAAATGGCATTAAGGCAAATTTAACTCAGACAAACTCAGGACCTCGGGTTTTGGTATTTGAAGAAGAGTTAAGTGCTGCTTCGGCAATCTTGCGAAGTTAGCGATTCTTTCCAGGAACCCAAAGTTGATCACCCTCGCCACGATTCTCATACCGCGCAAGCACAAACAATAAATCAGATAAACGATTTAAATATTTTGCCGTCAATTTATTGACGCCTTCACCAAATCCGTGAATTGCTTGCCAGGTACGACGCTCTGCTCTTCGTACGACAGTACGAGCAACATGTAGATGAGCCGAAGTTCTGGTACCGGATGGTAAGACGAAAGATTTTAGCGGCTCGAGAGATGCGTTGTATTTATCGATTTGTTCTTCTAAATATTTGATCTGGGATTCAAGTACTCGGAGCGGTTCATGTGCTGGTTCATCGACCACCGGGGTGCAAAGATCTGCCCCAACATCAAATAAATCATTCTGCACTCTTACCAAAAGTTTTCGAATATCTTGATCCAACTCTTTATCTGCAAGTACGACACCTATATAGGAATTGGCCTCATCAACAGTGGCGTACGCCTCAAGGCGCGCATCATTCTTTGAGGTTCTACTCATATCTCCCAGCGAAGTAGTTCCATCATCTCCGGTTTTTGTATAAATGCGCGTTAGATTAACCATGGGGCGAGCCTATGCCAATGGCTAGCATGTGACCACTTGAGGAGAATGGGGAGTCAATGATTGAGCACGGTTTAGACCGTTTTCGAATCGTTGGCGGATCTCAACTAGTCGGCGAAGTAAAAGTCTCTGGGGCTAAGAATTCAATATTGAAGTTAATGGCAGTCTCTTTGATGGCGCCAGGAACATATAACTTAAGTAATGTTCCAGAGATTGCTGATGTGACCATGATGGGTGAACTTTTAGTAAGCCTTGGATGTAACGTTAAACATGATGTCCCAAGTTCTAAATTAACCATCACCGTTCCAGAAGAACTTGGATATCGAGCAGATTATCAATACGTAAGAAAACTTCGTGCTTCTATAAATGTACTTGGCCCACTAGTGGCTCGATTGGGACGTGCGGAAGTTGCACTTCCTGGCGGTGATGCCATTGGTTCGCGCGGTTTAGATTTTCATACTAAGGGACTCGTCGAACTTGGTGCAGAAACAACGAATGAACATGGTTACATAATTGCATCGGCAAAAAACGGTCTTAAGGGCGCAAAAGTAGAATTGGATTTCCCGAGCGTAGGCGCAACAGAAAATATTCTTACCGCCGCAGTTCTTGCCAAAGGAAAGACCATTCTAGAAAATGCGGCACGCGAACCTGATCTGGTAGATATCGGAAACTTCTTAAACGCTATGGGTGCCGAAATTGAAGGCTTAGGTACACCAACGCTAACGATAAATGGTGTTCCATCTCTTCATCCGGTAGATCATGAAGCTATTCCAGATCGAATTGTCACGGGTACTTGGGCATTTGCTGCCGCAATTACGCAAGGTGATATCCAAATTCACAATGCCCGACCTTCAGATCTAGAACTTCCATTAGATAAATTAGTTTCAGCAGGAGCTGTTGTGACTTCTACATCTGATGGTCTACGAGTAAAAATGTCGCGCCGACCAAGCGCTATCGATATTGCAACTCTGCCCTATCCCGGATTTCCCACCGATTTGCAGCCATTTGCAATCACTTTGAACTCGATTGCAGAGGGTGATGCGCTCGTTACCGAAAATGTTTTCGAGGGCAGATTCATGTTTGTAAATGAGCTGCTGCGATTGGGAGCAAAGATTAAGGTTGATGGCCATCACGCCTCGATAATTGGAATTCCAAAACTTTCTGCTGCGCCAGTCGCTGCTTCGGATATTAGGGCTGGCGCTGGATTAGTTCTTGCCGGATTAGTTTCTGATGGAATTACCTTTGTTGAAGATGCTTTTCATGTAGATCGCGGATATCCAAAATTTGCCGAGCAGCTACAAGCACTCGGTGCAGATGTAACGCGCGTGGATTAAACCGATTCGCCAAGAATTGAAACTCGGTTATTAGCAACCGATAAGAAACCGCCATGTACTTCGAATTCTGCTACTGAACCATCTTCAGCCTTAATCACAACTTTTCCATCGACAAGTGCACCAAGTAACGGGGCGTGATTTGGCAGAATTCCAATATCGCCTTCCAAGGTGCGGGCAGAGACCATCTTGGCTCTGCCCGACCAGATTCTTGATTCTGGAGTAACGAATTCGACAGTAAGTGTGGAATCGCTCATTAGCTATTAGCCAATTCCTTCGCCTTACGTTCTACATCTTCTAGACCACCGCACATAAAGAATGCCTGCTCTGGAATATGGTCGTAATCGCCATTTGCTAGTGCATCGAAAGCTGAGATTGTTTCACTAAGTGGAACAAATGAACCATCGATACCAGTAAAGACCTTAGCGACGAAAGTATTCTGCGAAAGGAAGCGCTGAATACGACGTGCTCGTCCTACCAGGATGCGATCTTCTTCAGAAAGTTCATCAATACCAAGAATTGCAATGATGTCCTGAAGATCCTTGTAACGCTGAAGGATCTGTTTAACTCGGTTTGCAACTCGGAAG
>JBJSWS010000207.1:0-756 GCA_046085985.1 Actinomycetales bacterium | reverse complement strand
CTTTTTCAAGGTGATAAAGGTTGGGGCGAGTTCTCACCATTTCTCGAATATGACGATAACGAGTCAGCTCCCTGGTTAAGAAGTGCAATAGAGAGCGCCACCAGCGATCAATTTCCCCAAAATCGAGAGTGGATTGAAATCAACGGAACGATTCCAGCAAGTGAGTCGGAGGCAGAGATTGCGCAATTAATCGAGCTTTATCCGAGCGCATCGGTATTTAAAGTAAAGGTAGGAACGGGGTTATCTCAGGATCTAATCCGCATTGCGCGAGTAAGAAAATATGCACCAACTGCAAAGATTCGAATCGATGTCAACGGCAGTTGGAGCGTGAAGGATGCGCTTTTAAATATCAGAGCAATTTATGGCGAAGTTGCTGGAACATTTTTGGAATATGTTGAGCAACCAGTCGCAACTTTAAGTGAGATGAAAGAGTTAAAAGCTGAGTTGGGAATTAATATAAAAATTGCAGCCGATGAAGCGTTGCGGAAAAGCAACGACCCATTAAATCTAGATCTAACAGATGCTGCAGATATTTTAATTTTGAAAGTCGCGCCTCTTGGTGGAATTAGTAAATCTTTGGAAATTGCAATGAAATATAGATTGCCAGTTGTGGTATCAAGCGCACTGGAATCAGCCCTTGGAATCAGCCACGGCTTAAGACTGGCTGCGGCGCTTCCAGAACTTTCTTACGCAGCAGGCCTTGCTACTGGCAAGCTATTCAAAGAAGATATCGCTGAAACTGAGATTAAAGATGGC
>JBJSWS010000206.1:0-72197 GCA_046085985.1 Actinomycetales bacterium | reverse complement strand
AGTCCAGAAGTTATGCATCATGAATGCAGAAAGAACTAGGAACACTGCAAGAAGGAGCGCGCCAAGATCTGCATAGACGCCAAATGCAACGTATAGGCCGCCGATGATGAGCATCAGACCAGTGACAATAACTGCCAATTTAGGAGCTGGTACTTTCTTGAACTGCGCATAACCTGTCATTGCCTGCAACTTGGTTATGTGCGCGATACCTGAGTTGATGAAAATCAACGCAAAGAGTACGCGACCGATTACTAGGAGGATATCCATGGTGTCCTTTCAGAGACGGTAGTAGAAAAAAGTATAGATAAATTATTTGAAGGTTCAACTAAATTGGCGTATGACACGCAGGGCTTGCGTCTAGTCAGAGCCAGTCGATAAGGTTCGAACAAATGTTCGAAAAACCTTATGAGCTATACCTATCGGGCGGCGAACCAGTTGAGTTCACCTTTCGTGGGAGGCGATTTCGCATTCACTCAATTCTCTCCACTTGGCGCGAATCGGGGGAATGGTGGAACCGAGCAGGTGATGGTTTTTATCGACCTGATGATGGATCGCGAATCTTATGGCGGGTTGAAGCCGCACCGCTTGGCGCAATGGCTACATTTGAAATTGAACGCGAGGAAGTTATAAATCCAACTCAGCCGATTTGGCGGATAAGACCTACATCCAGGCCTGCTTAAAATGAGTTTTACCCATCTTCACTTAGCAAGCGGTTATTCATTTAAGTACGGAACAACCCTTCCAGAAGAACTAGTTGAACATGCTGCCGAACTAGGTATGGATTCAATTGCCTTGACTGATCGGGAGACTCTTGCTGGGGCAATTCGATTTGCTAGAAGCTGTGAATTGAATTCATTAAAGCCAGTTATAGGTATAGATATCGAATCTGAAAATAAATCGCGAATTACTTTACTGGCAACTCCAGGAAACTGGAGTTCGTTAGTTCGATTAGTTACTGAGATGAAAAATCTAAATACACCTATTTCTTTTGAATTTTTTAAAAAATATAGTAAGTACTCAAATAATTTATTAGCTTTATATGGACCAAGTTCAAATATAAGCAAAGCATTGATTTTTAAACGCAATAATGAAGCTTTATCTTTATTTAATAAAACCCGAGATATCTTTAAAAATCAGGCAATTGAATGTGTATCTCACTTAACTGAATCTGGAACAAGATCCACAAGCCATGCAGCCAGAATGCTGGCATTTGCTATAGATAATGATCTACCGGCTTTATTGACTAATGAAGTAAGAATGAAAGGGCGAAGTGACGCTCCAGTTGCTGACGTATTAGATGCCGCTCGAAAGCTACTTCCGCTACATAAAAATGTAGTAGAACGGAGTAATGCCGAAGCATTTTTGAAAAATAGCGAAGAGATGTTTGCTCTGGCGGACTTGATTTCTAGGGCAGCCGGAGAGCGCGATGGTCGAAGAGTCTTAAAAACCACAAGAGAATGGGGAGAGAGCGCCCAGCTTTCTCCAAAGTCTGATATCGGAATCGGCTCTATTCATTTGCCAGAACCAGAACTATCAGGAGTGCAAAGTCATGAAGAGCTAAAAGAAGTACTCCGAAGGCGATCCTTTGCCGGCATTTCCTCAAGATATCAAGAGAAAAACCGGCCTGATTTGATCAATCGCCTTGAAAAAGAGTTAAGAATCATCAACGAACTTGGTTATGAATCCTACTTTCTGACTGTTGCAGATATCGCAAAACGAGCCCGTGACTCAAGAATCCGTATCGCGGCCCGCGGTAGCGGCGCCGGATCTTTAGTCTGTCATTTATTAGGAATTTCTGGAGTAGAACCATTATCACTTGGTTTAATAATGGAGAGATTCTGTTCACCTCTTCGCAATGCGCTTCCTGATATTGATATTGATGTGGAATCAGCAAGAAGACTAGAAATTTATGATCAAGTCTTTAATTCATATCAAGAGCGTGTCGCTACCGTAGCAATGTTTGACACTTACAGAGCTAGACATGCAATTCGTGATGTCGGCGCTGCTTTATCTATACCGCCATTAGAAATTGATTTAGTAGCTAAATCCCTTCCTCATATAAGAGCAAGAAATATCGGTAAATCTCTAAGAGAATTACCTGAACTAAAAAATCTAAATCTAAATTCATCTACCTGGAAGATGGCTATCGGGCTTGCCGAGCGCCTAGATGGATTACCTAGAAATTTAGCAATGCATCCCTGTGCAGTTGTTCTATCTGATATTACTTTGTACGAACGAGCTCCGATTGAGAAAAATGCCAGCGGTTATCCCATGATTCCTTGGGATAAAGATGATGTTGAATCTATCGGTTTACTAAAGTTAGATATTTTGGGCGTTCGCATGCAATCTGCATTATCTTATTCAATATCTGAAATCGAACGAACCGAATCAAAGAAAATTGATTTAGATTCCATTCCATTAGACGATAATTCAACTTTTGAATTAATTAGATCTACTAAGACTTTAGGTCTCTTCCAGATAGAAAGTCCCGGACAGCGTGAACTTGTAGGAAAATTTGCCCCAGAAACTTTTACTGACTTAATAATAGATATCTCACTTTTCCGCCCTGGCCCCATGAAGAGCGACATGATTACTCCCTTTTTAAATGCTCGGCAGGGTTGGAAAGAGCGCTCAGTTATTCATCCAAATCTTGCTGGAATTTTGCGCGATACAGAAGGAGTTGTTGTCTTCCATGAGCAGGTAATTGAAATTATTTCCACAATGACTGGAATAACTCTGGCCGAAGCTGATGAGAAGCGCAGAGCTCTAGGTGATCGAGATGGTCAGCAGTTAATCTGCGATTGGTTCTTTCCTGCAGCTACCAAACTTGGTTATCCACTTAAAGTAATAACAGAAGTCTGGGATGTGTTACGAGCCTTTGCATCATTTGGTTTCTGCAAAGCACATGCCGCTGCATTTGCTCTACCTACATACCAATCAGCTTGGCTTAAAACACATTATCCGGCTCATTTTTTAGCGGGAATTCTTACACACGAACCAGGCATGTACCCCAAGCGCTTATTGTTAGACGAAGTAAGAAGACTTGGGATATCAATCTTGCCAATCGATATAAATCGCTCAGATCAAAGCTATCGAGTTGAAACCAGAGCAATTCGAATCTCACTAAGAGATATTTTGGGTATCTCTGAATCAGAAATCGATTCAATACTAAAAAATCGACCATTTATTGACTTAGCAGATTTTGTCTATAGATCAAATGTAAGTAAGCCAACTGCAGAAGCTTTACTTATGGTTGGCGCCTTTGATTCTCTATATGAATCCAGGCTAAATAGACGAGACCTTTTATTGCACTTAACTGACTTATATAAATGGACAAAGACAAAATCTGCAGTATCTGGCCCCCAGCTAACATTTGACCTGACTCCAGTTTTACAAAAATCAGGTCTACCAGAATTAAATAGTTATGATTTAGTAAAAAATGAGATTGAATTTTTAAATATGGATATCTCACATCATATGATCGAATTTTATGCTGATTTTTTAAATTCGATTAATGCAATTCGCTCAAGCGAGCTTATAAAGCAAAGATCAAATAGCGAAGTCTTAGTAGCCGGAGTAAAAGTTGCTCTACAGACGCCTCCAATCAGATCCGGTAAGCGCGTCATGTTTCTTACTTTGGATGACGGACACGGCTGCAGTGATTCAACATTCTTTGAAGATTCTCAGAATCTCTATGCTGCAACGTTGCGAAACTCTTCGTTACTTCTGGTTAAAGGAGTAATACGCCGAACCGGCCCGCGCGGAATATCGTTACGAGCTATCGGAGCCTGGGATCTCGCTAAGGCTTATGAAAAGTGGCGTAACCTCGCAGCCTGTGAGTGAAGAAATGCGTGAAAACTCAACCATCCTTCATGTCGACATGGATGCATTCTTCGCTTCTGTTTCGGAATTAGATTATCCAGAACATAAAGGAAAAGCTTTAGTTGTAGGAGCCGGCGCCAGGGGAGTAGTGCTTTCTGCAAATTATCAAGCGCGTAAATTTGGGATCAGAGCTGCAATGCCAGTGGTGCAAGCGCAACGGATGGCCCCAAACGCTTTATTTATTCCTCCTGATCACGAACGATATTCTGAAGTATCACAGCGGGTCATGGAAATATTCTTTCAATTCACTCCATATGTAGAGCCACTCTCACTTGACGAAGGATTTCTTGATGTTTCTGGCTCTCGCAGAATCTTTGGAAGTGGCCGAGATATTGCTCTTCAAATTCGTGAAAAGGTAAAGGCTCAAGAAAAAATTACTTGTTCTGTTGGTATCGCATCCTCTAAATTCATAGCGAAGTTAGCCTCAGGGCGCTGTAAGCCTGATGGGATGCTAGAGATTAAAAAAGATCGTGTTTTAACATTTCTTCATCCACTGCCGGTAACCGAGCTATGGGGAGTTGGTCCAAAAACCGGTGAAGTACTTCAAAAATTGGGGCTAAGAACAGTTGCAGATATTGCAAACACTCCACCGGAAACTCTTAAGAGAGCACTTGGTGAAGCGGTTGGCGAATCACTTTACGAACTTTCTTGGGGCAGGGATTTTCGTGAAGTAATTACAGATTCACCAGAGAAGAGCATTAGCGCAGCTGAAACTTTTCAATATGATTTAGAGGATATCGAAGAAATTCAGCGCGAACTATTGCGGTTAGCCGAACGAGTTACCCACCGCTTAAGAAAACGCGAATTAAGAGCAAAGACCATCTCATTAAAAGTTCGCTTTTCGGATTTTACAAATATTAGTAAATCACGAACTTTAAATCTGCCAGTTAATGGCATGCATGAGGTTTTTGAGGTGGCTCGAGATCTCTTTAACTCATTAAATCTAGGAGGAGCCAGAATTCGTTTACTTGGGGTCTCGCTAGAACAGCTCTTTGACGAAACCGGCGCTGTCTGGCAGCTTGAACTTGGTAGCCGTGAGAAAGGGTGGCGGGAGGCTCAGCAGGCGATTGATAAAACCGCCGCGAAATTTGGTCGCGGATCAGTGCAGCCCGCCCGTCTCATTGACCTATCGGAGGAGTCAGATTCTGCTGAGCCAAACTCCTAGTGCTTTCTAAATAACTTCTAGCCAAGTTCGACTTTCGCAGCGAGAACCTTTCTACTATTGTCCGAGGTATGCCACTTTCGGATCATGAGAAGAAACTCTTGGCGGAGATGGAAGAAGCTCTTGCCGCTGATGATCCACGCCTGCTCTCAACCTTTAGCGGGAAGACCCCGAGTCGCTCACGAGTTGTCATTGGCTTCCTACTAATCGTCGCAGGGTTAGCTGTCCTCTTGGCCGCAATGATTAGCAAGACCCCAATACTTGGCGTCTTCGGCTTTGCAATCTCCCTTAGCGGTTCTGTCTTGGCAATTTCCAACCTTGGGGGGCTAGCGCTTCGTTCGCCGAAGGTAGGAAAGTCTTCAAAGTGGAGTACGGTTTTTGAAGAGCGTTGGGATCGCCGAAGCGAATAAAGGTATTACCCAATTGCACCCGCCGAAATGGCGGGTTTTTTTTATGCCCTCAGGTGGAGGGGCGGGGAAAGAAAATGGAGAAAGGTGGTTGAAAATGGAGTAAAAGGGAGTAAAGTGGGGAATTAAGCAGAACGGGGGTTCTGCTATCTCTTGGGGAGGTTTAAGTGTTTCTTGGCACCCATGAACCTCGCCTAGATGAGAAGGGCAGATTGATTCTGCCGGCGAAATTTCGAGATGAGTTAGCTAGCGGCCTAGTTATTACAAAGGGCCAAGAGAGATCACTCTATGTTTTTCCAAGTGCTGAATTTGCTCGAATTACAGAGCAGCTAAGACAGGCACCACTAACAGCTAAATCGGCGCGTGACTACATGCGCGTCATGTTTGCCGGCGCACATGACGAAATTCCAGATAAGCAAGGTCGAGTAACAATTCCAAATGGCTTACGTGAATATGCAGCGCTAGATCGAGATTGCGTTGTCATCGGCGCAAATACGCGAGTTGAAATTTGGGATGCAAAATCTTGGAAGAGTTATTTGAAAGATCGTGAAAAAGGGTTCGCCGACGTTTCAGAGGAGGTGTTCCCGGGACTGTTCTAAATAACGCCTCTCTTTTGGCCACCGCCGACCAATTTGCGAGCGGCGCCTCTTCCCCGGTGCCGTTCGAACCCCTGAATCCGTCGGCCGGCGGTGACCAGAGGAGAGGAAATTTAGAAATTTGGGGAAATGATGGATTCAGGGAAAGTAATTCACAAATCAGTGATGCTAGATCGTTGCATCGCTTTGCTTTCGCCTGCTTTTGCTGGAAAAGAATCACCGATTTATTTAGATGCAACTCTCGGGCTAGGCGGCCACGCAGAAGCGTTTCTGGAAAAATTTTCAAATTTAACTTTAGTTGGTTTGGATCGAGATAAAGAAGCAATCGCATTAGCTTCTTCCAGGTTAGCTCCATACAAAGATCGAATCCATATTTTTCACGCCATTTACGACGATCTCAATTCGGTCTTGAACGATCTACAGATTGCGCAAGTTGACGGAATCCTCTTCGATCTCGGTCTCTCCTCAATGCAGATTGATACCAGCGAGCGCGGTTTCTCATATGCGAGCCCGGCAGCGCTTGATATGCGGATGGATCAAAATTCTGGAAAGAGCGCCGCCGAAATTATTGCTAACTACTCTAAAGAGGAACTCACGCAAGTAATCAGAGAATATGGAGAAGAGAGATTCGCAAGTCGAATCGCGTCAAATATTGTTAAGCATAGAAATAAGGAGAGAATCGAAAGCACTACCCAACTCGCTCAAATTGTCAAAGAAAGTATTCCAGCGCCTGCTCGTCGCGTAGGTGGAAATCCAGCAAAACGAACATTTCAAGCTCTTCGCATCGAAGTAAATCAAGAACTTTCTATTCTTGAAAGAGCTATTCCGGAGGCGCTTGCGCGACTAAAAGTTGGCGGACGTATGGTCGTAATGTCATTCCAATCACTTGAAGATCGGATTGTAAAACGAGCATTTGCGCAAGTATGTAAATCAACCGCGCCATTAAATCTTCCAGTTGAACTCGAAAGTCATAGACCTAAATTTGCCTTACTTTTTAACGGTAGTGAAAAAGCAACTGATCTTGAAATCTCTGAAAATTCCCGTGCGCAATCCGTCCGACTACGTGCGATAGAGCGGGTGGCTGCTTAATGGCGCTATTCGCTCTCGCACCGGCGGTAGAAAGATCCCGGAAAGCAGTAATTGATAAATCGACTCAGGCAGTTCTCAAAGTTGTACCTGAACTTCGTCCAGTTGCTGGCGAGAAAGCATCTGATCGAATTTTCTACGCAATCATCGGGGCCATATTGGCTCTCGGGCTACTTGGATTGCTCGGAATCAATGTCTTATTAGGAAATGATGCAGTCAAGATCCGCGAATTAAAACTAGAGGCGATAGCAATTAACGAGGAAAGAGAAGCAGCTCTAAGAGAGGTAGCGCGCCTATCTAGTCCAGAAAATCTCTCCAGCAGAGCAATCGCTCTAGGAATGATTCAAAGTTCCAAACCAAGATTCTTGGATATTTCCATTACTCAAACTAATAAGTTGCCGGATGGAAATCGCTGATGAGTCACCAGAAGCTTATTGAGCAACGGATACGTTATCTGGTAGCAACTGCACTGGTTTTGCTTCTTCTTTTCGCAGTTCGGTTGATTGATGTACAAGCAGTTAATGCATCTGGTATCGCAGATAGAGCAGAAAATGAGTTAACTAAACAATCGACGATCTTGGCACCTCGTGGCGCAATTACTGATGTAAATGGTGTTGAATTTGCAAGGAGCGTAATTTCCTACCGAATTCTCGTGGACCAGGCAATCATTCAATATCCAAGAGAATTAGCAACTTTAGCGGCACCAATTTTGAAGATGGATCCGAAATATTTAGAAGAGAAGTTAATTGGCGATCGCAGATACGTAGTTATAGTTCAAAGTGCGCCCCCAGAGGTATGGCGAAATCTCGAAAAAGCTGTGGATTCATATAACGAGACGATGCTTCAGAGTAAGAATGGATATGCAAAGCAATTAGCAGGTTTTTTTGCAGAACGAATCTATGCGCGCGAATATCCGGAAGGCGAGCTAGCGGCGGCAGTTATTGGATTTGTTAATCAAGCTGGAACAGGAGCGGCTGGCCTGGAGTATTCAATGAATTCGAGATTGGCCGGCGTAAATGGCCAGTACACCTATTCAAATGCCGGCGGGACGATAATTCCAGGAACGCAAAAGATTACGACTGAAGAACGAAGAGGCAACACCGTTCGACTGACAATCGATCGAGATGTTCAATGGGTTGCACAGCGCGCTATCGCAAAAGCTGTAAGAAAAGCTCGAGCATTATCGGGCACAGTAATTGTTATGAATCCTACGAATGGTCAAATTTTGGCTCACGCAACATACCCCTCCTTTACACCTGGAAAGACAAGTGGCGTTAATCCGTATCATTGGAAGAACCCTTCTGTGCAAGAAATTTATGATCCAGGCTCTACTGGAAAAGTAATTACATATGCGGCAGCAATTGAAGAAGGAAAGATAAACCCTGAAACAGTCATTACAGTCCCATACAAGATTAAGCGGTATGACAAAGTCTTCAAAGATCACGATCCGCATCCTGTTTTGAAACTAACAATGGCAGGTGCGTTAGCGCAATCTAGTAACGTGGCGGCAATTCAAGTGGGCGAGATGTTATCTCACGATAAATTACATGATTACTTGATTAAATTTGGCATAGGGCAAAAAACTGGCTCGGGATTGCCTGGCGAAGAACCTGGAAAACTTTTAGATGTTTCAGACTGGTCCGGAACAACAGCACCGACAGTTGCAATCGGCCAGGGCTATTCGGTAACAGCGATGCAGGCAACATCTGTTTTTGCAACCATTGCAAACGATGGCGTGCGCGTTGCTCCTACATTAATTGCTGGAGTTAGTGATGCTGCTGGAAGATTTACTCCTTCTGATAAAGGCAAAGAAACTAAGATCATCAGCAAAGAAACAGCTACCAAAATTCGCGAAATGTTGGAGAGTGTGGTTTCAGCATCTGGAACAGCGCCGGAAGCTGCCATTTCTGGATACAGAGTCGCCGGAAAAACTGGAACTGCAAGAAGAGTTAATGACTCGTGCGGTTGTTATGACGGCTACACATCTTCGTTTATCGGTTTTGCTCCTGCCGACAAGCCGAAATATGTAATTAGCGTGACGATCCAGGATCCGAAAGGTGTCTATTACGGTGGTTACCTGGGAGGACCGGTCTTCAAGGAAGTTATGAGTTTTGTCTTGCAAAACCAACATGTTCCGCCAACAACTTTTCCAGGAACTGGATATGCACTCGATGAGCGAGGCCTAAAGAAGAAAATGGCAGAAATGCAAAGCGCTAAATCCAAGAGCCAAGGTGCTAGCCAATGATCCGCCCGAAGAAACCTTCTCCAAAATCACTCGTAGAGATTGCCAACTTTTTGAAGATTGCAGTTGATTCAAAGATTGAAGTTACCGGAATTTGCAGTGATTCGCGCTTGGTAGAACCGGGTGATCTTTTCTTAGCTCTATCTGGCGAGAGATCTCATGGAGTAAATTTTCTCGAAACTGCGCTGCAACGTGGTGCCAGGGCGATACTGACCGATACCGAAGGGTCATCACTTGCCTCGGCAAAAAGCAGTTCGGTGCCACTACTAGTTGATTCAAATTTACGTTCCAATTGGGCAGAACTTTCTGATTGGTTTTATAGCAGCCCAAGTTCAAAGATGAAGCTTTACGGGATAACCGGAACTAACGGGAAGACAACAACTTCATATTTACTTCACCAGATGTGGACTACTGCAAATATAAAACCAACAGGGTTAATTGGAACTGTTGCAATATTTGCAGGAGATGAGCACTGGGAAGCCGAACGTACCACTCCATCTTCTGATCAACTTGAGCGAATTCTGGCAAGAATGGTCGAAGAAAATATCAATCAGGCTGTAATGGAAGTAAGTAGTCATGCCCTCGTTCAGGATAGAGTGAAAAAAGTAATGTTTAGTGCAGTGGGATTCACGAACTTATCGCAGGACCATCTTGATTATCACAAGAATATGGAGAACTACTATCTTGCTAAGAAGCTGCTCTTTTCGCATGAATATTCTGAAACAGCATTTGTAAATATCGACAACGAGTACGGCAAACGTCTAATCTCAGAAATTACCATTAATGCTAAATCTCTTTCTATATCTGGAAAAGCAGATTGGAATGTCAAGGAATTTCGACGAGTTAACGGTTCCTACCAAATAGAAATATCAAGCAAAGAGGGCAATTCAATTAGCGGAATGGTGCCACTTCTAGGACGGCACAATTTAGAGAACTTACTTCTGGCAGTGGCCATGGCATCTAATAGCGGAATGTCTGATGCGCAAATAGCGCCAACTTTAAGCAAACTGACTGGGGCGCCAGGTCGACTAGAACTTGTAATCAGCGAACCTTTCTTGGCATTTGTCGATTACGCGCATACCCCTGATGCGGTAACGCGGATTCTTGATTCCATTCGGGAGTTAAAAGTAGGAAGAATCATTGGGGTTTTAGGTTGTGGGGGTGACCGCGACAGAGGTAAACGACCGTTAATGGGTGAAGCTCTAAATAGTGGCTGCGATCTACCAATATTTACCAGTGATAACCCAAGAAGTGAAAATGCAGATGACATCCTCAAAGAAATGACCTATGGATTATCGTTAAAGGCAGGGGCCGAAATAATCTCTGACCGCAGAGCAGCTATATCTAGAGCGGTAGCCATTGCAAAAGAAGGAGATCTAATAATTGTCTTAGGTAAAGGTCATGAGGAAGGTCAAGAAATTCTTGGGAAAAAACTTCCATTTAGCGATCGCGAGGAACTGATTAAGGCGGTGGCTGGAAATGATTAGTATGTCAGCTTCAGAGATTGCCAAAATTATGAATGGTACATTGGTCTCCGAAACTGATTTTGAAATTTCTGGCGATTTTCAATTTGATTCAAGAGCAATAAAGTCGGGCGATGTATTTATAGCTTTAAAAGGCGAAAAATTAGATGGGCATGATTTTGCCGAAGATGCTTTTGCGCGTGGCGCTATGTTAGCGGTCGTCAATAGAGAGATAGTGGGACCACATATCTTGGTGCCTGATGTTTTAGTGGCAGTCTCAACATTGGCCAGAGAAGTTAGAAAAAAATTGACCAATTTGAAAGTGGTAGGAATTACTGGATCGCAAGGTAAGACTACAACTAAAGATATGTTGCACACGGTTTTGGGAAGCGTTGGGGAAACTATCGCTCCAATCGGTTCGTACAATAATGATATTGGCGTCCCAATAACTCTTCTTAGATGCAATCAAGAGACTAGGTACTGCATTCTTGAAATGGGCGCAAGACATATGGGAGACATTGGAAAGTTAACACAAATCGGTATACCCGATGTGGGAATTGTCTTAAAGGTTGGTGTAGCTCACCTTGGTGAATTCGGAAGTCGAGAGAAGATTGCTCAGACGAAGAGTGAATTAATTCGCGGTCTACGAGAAGGAGCGATTGCAGTCCTCGGTAATTTTGATGAATTTACACCGAATATGGCTGACGGATTGAACTTGAGAAAGTTTCAATTTGGTCTCGCTAATAGCGATGATTTCAGAGCAGCAGATATTGAAATCAAAGGCGGATTTGCCTCTTTTGATTTGGTGACGCCAGAGTCGCGAGAACACATCGAATTACAAGTCTTAGGTGAACATCAAATTCCAAATGCCCTTGCAGCAGCTGCAGGCGCATTTACACTCGGAGTTTCAACAAGCCAAATTGCAAGTGCGCTCTCTTCCCATAAGAGTGCAAGTAAGTGGCGCATGGACCTAAGAAAGTTTGCAGATGTCACGGTAATCAATGATGCATACAATGCAAATCCGGAGAGCATGAAAGCGGCGCTTAAAACCCTATCGCTTCTGACGCAGGAGAGCGGTGGCATCTCATGGGCCTTTCTGGGAAAGATGCATGAGCTTGGCACAGAAGAAGTTGCTATGCATCAAGATATAGCTACTGTGGCAGAGCAATTGGGAATAGATCATTTGGTGGCAATTGGCGAGCAAAGCTATTTAGCGTTGCAAAGTTCTGGAAAGACCACATCACATTTTGTCTCGGACTGGCAAGAGGCCAAGAGTTTCTTCGCCGAGATAAATTCTGGGGATGCGGTTCTGATCAAAGCTTCGAGAGCCGAAAATTTAGATAAATTGGCTGAAGAGTTGTACTTAGAACTAAATTCAAGAGAAGTAAAGGAGTCATAACTTGAGAGGCATCCTAATTTCTGGCCTTACAGCCTTTCTACTGAGTTTTTTCTTGACTCCAATTTTTATTAAGTTCTTATCTAAGAGAGGCTATGGCCAACAAATAAGAGATGACGGTCCGAAAACCCACCATATAAAGCATGGAACACCGACTATGGGTGGAGTTGTACTTATTTTTGCAACGATTGTCGGGTACTTAATTTCCCACCTAATAACTGAAGTTCCTATAACAGTTTCTGCGTTATTGGTACTTGGACTAATCGTAGCTTTGGGACTAATAGGTTTCTTAGATGATTGGTTGAAAGTCTTTAAGCAAAGATCTCTGGGACTTCGTGCTCGTGAGAAAATAATCGGACAATCCTTGGTTGCGGGCGTATTTGGATTCATGGCTACCAGATTTCCAGATGAAATTGGAAATACTCCAAAATCACTTTATCTATCAACTGTTAGAGATACCAGCATAAAACTTGCTTTAGTTTTGGTAATTATTTGGGCAATTCTTATGGTTGTCGGAACCAGCAACGGAGTTAACCTGACTGATGGTTTAGATGGATTAGCTTCTGGTGCGGCAATAATGTCCTTTCTGGCATTTGTGCTTATTGGGGTTTGGAAATTTGGCCAGCGCTGCGAAATAGTTGTGAGCAATTGTTACAACGCACGTGATCCTTTGGATATGGCGGTACTTGCAGCTTCACTGGCCGGCGCCTGCGCTGGATTTCTCTGGTGGAATGCTTCGCCAGCGCGAATATTTATGGGAGATACCGGTTCACTTGCACTAGGTGGGGCATTAGCAGGTTTAGCCATGACTTTAAGAACAGAATTACTTCTAATTCCAATCGGCGGACTATTTGTATTAATTACATTATCGGTAATTATTCAAACCACATATTTTAAAATTTCTGGCGGTAAACGGGTTTTCAAAATGGCACCACTTCAACATCATTTTGAACTTTTAGGATGGGGCGAGGTTACAATCGTCATTAGATTTTGGATAATTGCCGGACTTTCTGTTGCGGCTGCGCTCGGGCTTTTCTACGCGCAATGGGTAGTTGCCTAAAATGACATTTCTCGCCGGACTCAAAGATAAGCAAATTCTAATCTTTGGCGCTGGCGTGACCGGAAAAAGCACCCAAGCGTTTTTAGATAAATATGGCTGCCGGTTAACAGTTGTAGACGAAAAAGGAACTGGCGGTGCAATCCGTGACTTCAACGAAATTTCGCTAGCAAATTTTCACCTTGCGATAGTTTCTCCGGGTTGGCGCCTAAATCACCCACTGATTGAAGAGGCCCGAAGTTTTGGAATTGAGTTGCTATCAGAGGTTGATCTGGCTTGGCGAGTCAGATCTGAACTCAATTCAAAACAGGCTTGGTATGCGATTACAGGTACAAATGGAAAAACTACTACGGTACAAATGGCAGAAAAAATATTTCAGGAAGGTGGAATTTCGGCTCGTGCATGCGGAAATGTTGGCGATACGGTAATAGAACTAGCAGGTGATCCTGCCATTTCAACTTTAATTTTGGAGCTTTCTTCATTCCAATTGAATTGGAGTCAAGAGTCGAAGTTTACGGCTGGCGCAATTCTAAATATTGCAGAGGATCACATCGACTGGCACGGATCTTTTCATAATTACCTCTCCGCAAAACTACGACTTGCGTCGATGTCAGAAAAAATGGTGATCAACGGGGAAGATTCAAATTTAGAGAAAGTACGTGGTTTGAATTCTCAAACCTTTTCCTACACATTACAGACTCCCGCAATCGGCGAAATTGGTTTGGTGGAGAATTTGATTGTAGACCGAGCATTTTCAACCGGCGATGCTGATGTGCTGTTCGAGCTAACTGACTTGACACCTGCAGTGCCACACAACGTTGCAAATGCGATGGCGGCATCAGCTTTGGCCCGAATAGCTGGAGTTTCTCCAGAATCTATTGCTGCGGCGTTGCGAAGTTTTAGATTGGACGAACATCGATTGCAACTTATTTTGGATTTCAAAGGAATCAAATGGATAGATGATTCAAAAGCCACTAACCCTCATGCAGCAGAGGCAGCGCTGAAATCGCAACTAAGCGCTATTTGGATTGCCGGCGGCTTGGCTAAAGATGCTCAAATGGATGACTTGGTACTAAGTGTGGCCAGTAGAATCAAGTTTGCCATTTTGATTGGCACAGATGCGAAATTGATAGCTGAATCTTTAACGAAACATGCTCCACATGTTGGAATTCACTTAATCGCAGATAAGTTCTCAGGTTCAGAATTGATGGATGAAGTAGTAAGGATCGCAGAAAGTCATGCGGATAGCGGAGATACAGTCTTATTGGCACCTGCTTGCGCATCCATGGATCAATTCGAAAATTATGCAGACAGAGGTAGTAAATTTGCTGATTCGGTAAGGCGGATAATTGATGTCAAATCGTAAATCTCTATTTGCAAGTCCAGCCTCTGCCTATTACTTAATTCTTGGTTCAGTATCAATTCTTTCGGCATTAGGTATCGTGATGGTCTTGAGCGCCAGCTCCGTGCAAGCCCTTTCAGAATCCGGAAATTCATTTGCAGTTGTCTTTAGACAGGCGATATTTCTAGGAATATCAATCTTCCTCTGTTGGCTCGCTATAAATCTAAAAGAACGTCTCTGGCTATTGCAGGCTCGATTTGCGTTACTTGTATCAATTTTCTTCTTACTCGTGCCGCAATTTACAGGTCTAGGTAAAGAGGTGGGCGGTAATCGAAATTGGATCGAAATCGGCAACTTCTCAATACAGCCAAGCGAGTTTGCAAAGTTTGGCCTAATTATGTGGTGTGCGCTAATTCTAAAGAAGAATGATCAACAAATTGAAAGAACTGGCATTAATAATCCGGTGCCGAAACTTTTACCAGGCATGTTATTGGTAATGGGCTTTATCTTGCTGGGCCGTGATCTTGGCACTGCAACTGTGGTTGCGGGAATCGTTTGCGGAATACTCTTTGTATCAGGTGTAAGCATCAAACATTTTGCGACATTGCTTGGAATAGTAACTCTAGGAGCAATCGCCCTCATCGCAACCAATCAGACTCGACTTAGTCGATTGGCAGCATTTTCTGACCCATTTTCAGAAGAGAATTTCAAGAGCGCTGGCTGGCAGCAAGCTCATAGTTTGATGGGGCTGGCTTCTGGTGGAATTTTTGGTTCTGGACTCGGTTCTGGAAAGCAGAAGTGGGGAAATTTACCTGCAGCACACACAGATTTTATTTTCTCCGTAATCGGCGAGGAACTCGGTTTGCTTGGAACTCTGGTCGTACTTTTTCTTTTTGCAATTCTAATTTTGGCGATTTTTAGAGTTGCCCTGCGTGCCCAAAATTCATTTGACCGATATGTAATTGCCGGAATTGGATCTTGGATCGCGATTCAAGTTGTAATGAATGTTGGCAGCGTAATTAGTGTGCTTCCAGTCGTGGGAGTAACTTTGCCATTCATCTCATATGGCGGCTCTTCTCTGATTGCAACCTTTGTTGCCATTGGTTATGTACTAGGAGTCCTAAAGAGGGACCCCGAAATCGCTCAAGAAATATGGGAGCGAAAAAAAGCAAAGATTGCGAGAGGTTAACCATCTTGAAGAATCGGATAATTTTTGCCGGCGGCGGCACTGCGGGCCATATCGAGCCGGCACTTGCTGTTGCAGATGCCCTGCGCCAACAATCGCCTGAGATTGACTGTCAATTTTTAGGCACCAATAGCGGCCTGGAGAATATCTTGGTACCGAAGAGAAATTATGAGTTAAGAATTATTCCCAAAGTTGTCCTACCACGTCATATTTCAAAATCACTTTTTACATTTCCTATTCAATTTCTTAGCGCTGTACTGGCTGCAAGTCGAATCTGCAAAGGAGCCTCCGCTCTGGTTGGTTTTGGGGGATACGTAAGCGCTGCCGGATACATCGCAGCCAGAATTAATGCAGTTCCGATAATTATTCACGAAGCAAATGCAAAACCAGGATGGGCAAATAAGTTGGGAAGGAAATTAGCTACCGTGACAGCAGTAAATTTTCCTTCAGTGAGCAAGAGTTGGTCGAATTCAGTGATAACAGGAATGCCGATTAGGCAGGAAATCGCAAAACTCTCCACGCTAAATCCCGAGCAACGTCTAAGGCTGCGTTCAAAATATCTAGCCGAATTAGGTTTCCAGCCAGAGATTCCAGTTGTGGCGGTATTCGGAGGTTCACAAGGATCCCGTGCGATCAATCAAGCTATCGCGGATTTTTTGGCGAGCGAAAACGCGAATCAAGTCCAACTAATCCACGCGCTAGGTCCAACCAATTCGCTGCCTCCGGCTACGAAGAATTATCGGCCACTGCCTTATTTTGACGACATGGCAAGTATCTATCTAATTGCCGATCTCTTAATCACTCGTAGTGGCGCCGTTACTTGTGCCGAAATCCAGAGTACAAATTCCAGAGCCATCTTGGTGCCTCTGCCCCATGGGAATGGTGAGCAATTTACAAATGCTCGAGAATTAGAAGTTCAAGGGTTTGCAAAGATTCTTACTGAAACCGAATTCAGTGGGCAATGGCTAACTAAAAATTTACTGAATTACATTGTCGAATCAAAAGTTCGCAGCACTGAAATAAATAAACTTCATTTAAACGCCGCAGCTGAGATTGCAAAAATAGTCGTGGGCCACATGAGAGATGTGAACTAATTTATGAATGCCAAGAATATAGCTCAATTAAAGACGCATTTTGTTGGAATTGGCGGCTCTGGCATGAGTGGAATAGCAAAGGTAATCGCAGCAAGGGGAGGCACCGTTTCCGGAAGTGATATACACGAGTCTGCCGCATTAGATGGGTTACGGTCGCAAGGCATCAAGATTTTCATCGGCCACAATGAGTCGAATATAGAAGGCGCTGATTTGCTTGTTAGGTCAAGTGCAATTCCAGATTCAAATCCAGAGATTGTTGCGGCAAAAGCCCAACAAATAAGAATTCTTGGACGTGCGCAGGCGCTTGCAGAATTATTATTCGATAGACGCTCTGTGGCTATTGCCGGAACTCATGGAAAAACAACAACAACATCTATGTTGACCGTGGCCTTACAGCGCAGCGGCCTTGATCCATCTTTTGCAATTGGCGCTTCAATCAAGAACTCCGGAACAAATGCTCATCATGGATCGGGCGACATTTTCGTAGTTGAAGCGGATGAATCTGATGGATCCTTTACCTCATATCGACCTACTGGGGCTGTAATCACAAATATTGAGCTTGATCATGTTGACAATTTCAAGAACCTTACGGAGATCGACCAACTATTTATGGATTTTGCTAGTACGGTCTCAGAATTCCTCGTAGTCTGTAGCGACGATCCTGGTGTTCAGCGATTAATAAACAATTTGCAGGATAGTCCCGTGAAGCTGATTACATACGGTTCTTCCGGAGACCCCGATTATTTGATTAACCGAGTAGTGCTTAATCCAAAAAATTCTTTGGCGCGAGTTACGGCAAAGGGGCGAGTTTTAGGAGAATTGAATTTATCGGTACCAGGAGCTCACAATTTATTGAATTCCCTTGGAGCACTTGCTGCCGCAATTGAATTAGGCGCCCCTATTCAAAGTGCCATTGAGGGCTTGAACTCATTTACTGGGGCGAGGCGACGCTTCGAGATCAAGGGGGCTGTCAATGGAGTAACCGTCGTCGATGATTACGGACATCACCCAACAGAGATCAAAGCAACTTTAGAAACAGCCACCCGCTATGTAGGTACCGGCAGAGTTATTGTTATTTATCAACCTCACAGATTCTCTCGGACGCAAGCTTTTCTAGATCAATTTGCCGAGCAGCTGTCTAAGGCGGATCACACCTACCTATTGGAAATATATCCAGCAGGCGAAGAACCTATCCCTGGAGTTACATCGGCAGCGATTGCCAAACGAATGGATAAAGATAAAGTCACATATGAACCTTCGATGCCCGAAGTCATTTCTAAAATCATTTCAACGGCAAAGAGTGGCGATCTAGTACTCACGCTAGGCGCTGGAGACGTAAGCTCCCTTGCACCACTTATTCTGGAAAATTTACAAAATAGATGAGTAGAAGAGTTAAGCGAACTACCTCTCTACTTGCGACTCTTTCGTTATTGGCGGGTAGTACCTACTTATTTGGATGGTCTGATTTCTTTCCGGTCAAAAAGATTACGTATCAAGATAGTGAAAATAAAATAGTTAGTCAGCTCAAATTAGAGATTGGAAAATCACCAAGCGTAATAACGGTAGGTCAACCGCTTGCCAGAGTCGACAAGCGAGCAATTGCCTCACGGTTACGAAATTTAGTTTGGGTTGAGAGTGTAAACATTTCTAGAAATTTCATTAGTGGTGAGGTGAAAATAGATGTAGAGCCGCGTGATGCGATTGCAGTATTGGAAGAATCATCAATGACTCAAATCGGGTTTCTCGATAAAAATTTGGAAATCTTCTATTTAGCTGCAGACCAAGTGGCAGATGCACAGGCCGCCGGGCAGGTCGACTGGAGTGGCCTTCCTAAATTGAAGATCGCCAATCAAAGTGAACTTAAATCAGATGTGGCACTACTTCTTGAAGAACTTAGTCGGGCCAATGCAAAGGTTCTCTATCTTTCGGCCCCTAGTAGAGATAAGTTCCGGAGCAAAGTCGATATCGCGGGGCGAGAGTTGGATGTTTTCTGGGGAAGTGTCAACGAGTTCCCGCTCAAATTTGAAGTATTAGTTCGATTGATGGCACTAAAGGAGAATCGAAGAGCGAAAGAATTTGATCTCTCAACTCCATTGTCGCCAGTAGTAGGACCCTAAGAATTTTTCATTTCGCTAGGTAGAAATTCTTTTGAAATTTCGGTTCTAATTAGGAAAAATAAAATTCGTGTCGGTGTTTGCCCCTGACCTGCTCCACGCCTACTTTTGCCAACACATTTAAGCGAAACCTTGACTCTCAAGTTGAGAATTAGGGTTTGAAAAGGGGCTCAACGTGGCAACACCACAGAACTATTTAGCGGTCATCAAAGTAGTAGGTATTGGTGGCGGCGGAGTTAACGCAGTTAATCGAATGATTGATGCTGGTTTAAAAGGTGTTGAGTTCATTGCTATTAATACTGATGCGCAAGCTCTCTTAATGAGTGATGCTGATGTCAAACTTGATATCGGAAGAAAATTAACACGAGGATTAGGTGCGGGTGCAAATCCTGAAATAGGAAAGCAAGCAGCTATTGATCACACCGAGGAAATTGAAGAAGTCTTGCGTGGTTCAGATATGGTTTTTGTTACCGCCGGTGAAGGTGGCGGAACCGGTACGGGCGGTGCGCCAGTAGTTGCAAAAATCGCAAAGAGTCTTGGTGCATTAACTGTTGGTGTCGTTACCAAACCATTCAGTTTTGAAGGTAAGCGAAGAACCAGTCAAGCAGAAATTGGTATTGAAGAGCTCCGCGATGAAGTGGATACATTAATTGTTATTCCAAATGATCGATTACTTTCAATCTCCGACCGTTCCATATCTGCACCAGAAGCATTTAAGACTGCTGACCAGGTTCTGCTCTCAGGAGTTCAAGGCATTACTGATTTGATTACAACACCGGGTTTAATCAATCTTGATTTTGCCGATGTTAAGAGCGTTATGGATGGCGCCGGATCAGCACTTATGGGAATCGGCTCTGCACGTGGAGAAGCCCGGGCGACTCGCGCCGCAGAATTAGCAATTTCTTCACCATTATTAGAAGCTTCAATCGAAGGCGCTCATGGGGTATTGCTCTCCATTGCGGGCGGTTCTGATCTTGGATTATTTGAAATTAGCGAGGCAGCAGAACTTGTTGCTAAATACGCACATCCTGATGCAAATATAATTTTTGGAACAGTAATTGATGACTCTCTCGGAGATGAAGTTCGTGTAACTGTTATTGCTGCTGGCTTTGAAGGTGGTGTGCCAAAGCGAGTTTCAGTACCCGTACTAAATTCAGCGACTTTAAATGGACAAGCCGATCCGATACCTGCAAATGATCCAATTTCAGTTGCTATGGATGCACCAGAGCAACCGGCTAAACGAAGAATCACATTTGAGGAACTTGTTGCCGAAGACGATATCGACGTCCCAGACTTTATGAAGTAGGGATGGCAAAGACCTTCTTCTCAACCCGCTCCGGCGGAGTCAGCAAGGGCGTTTTCGAATCTTTTAACTTGGCCCAACATGTAGGTGACTTGCAATCAGATGTTCAAGCAAACCGGGAGATTCTTGCAGAACGTATTGGTATTCCACTATCAAGAATTTTCTACATGAATCAAGTTCATGGAAATAGCGTCTACGAAGTAACAGAGGAATCCGATTTCGAGAATCCGCCGGAAGCCGATGCATTATTTACTAAGCGAAAAGATTGTGCGCTAGTCACCTTGATTGCTGATTGCACACCTCTGCTACTTAGCTCTAAAGCGGCAATAGCAGCAGTACATGTCGGTAGAAAAGGATTGGTTGCAGGTATCTTTGAAGAAACTTTGAAGAAATTTATTTCGAATGGAATTACTCCCAAAGAGATTGAGGCAGAAATAGGCCCGGCAATCTGTGGAAAATGTTATGAACTTGATCTGGCAACATATGAGGAAGTTGTCGCGGCAATCCCAGAAGCTAGTTTTGATTCTGCAAAACGGTGCGTTGATGTAACCGCTGGACTTGCAGCTAAATTGAGGAAGGAAGGAATTTCCTATAAGGCTTCAGCTTTCTGCGTTCAACATCAACCAGGCTATTTTTCTTATCGCCGAGATGGGATTACTGGAAGACAAGCTGGGGTTATTTGGCAATGACTCAGAAAATTACCCCGAATGAATCTGAGCTTCGAACCAGGCAGATAAGCGAGCGACTCGCCTCCATCAAAACTCAGATCCCGAAGAACGTTCAATTAATTGTTGTTACCAAGACCTTTCCAGTCAGCGATGTTGAGATTCTCTATCGATTGGGCATCCGAGATTTTGGAGAGAATCGCGATGAAGAAGGATCGATCAAATCTGAGAGCATTCCCGTTGATGCAATTTGGCACTTCCAAGGCCGTATCCAAAGCAAGAAAATAAAATCTTTGGTCAATTGGAGTGACTATATTCATTCATTAGATTCCAAAGAACACGCTCAAAAGATTTCAGTTCAGGCTGAGAATATCGGCAAGGAACAGAAGATCTTCATTCAAATAAATCTCGATTCAAATAACCGTAGGGAGAATAGAAGTGGTATCGAACCTTCTGAAATGAGCACCTTTGCTGAAGAAATTTTGGCTATGAAATCTATTTCGATAGTCGGCCTGATGGGGGTAGGACCTCTTGGGGAAGATCCACGCCCAGGTTTTAAGCTCCTTCAAGATCTATCGCAGGAACTTCAAAAGATCATCCCGGGAGCTTCCTATATTTCAGCTGGCATGAGCGATGACTTTCGAGTCGCCATTGAATTCGGTGCGACACATATAAGGCTTGGAAGTTCAATCCTCGGTTCGAGATAGCTCTAACCGTAAAATTTGAACATGTCTAATGCCCTACGAAGAATGACAAATTATCTGGGTCTAACTGAAGATGATGGCTCTGTAGTTGAGACAAATAGTCGCCCAGTGGTTAAGGCGCCTATCAAGAGTGCCCCTGCAAAGTTATCGGTCGCTCAGACACCAAGTGCACAGCCGCTAGATCGCATCGTGACCATTACGCCACGTTTTTACAGTGAAGCCAGAGCAATTGGCGAGTATTACAGAGAAGGCAATCCGGTAATTATGAATTTGAGCGACATGGAAGAAGCTGAACGTAAGCGATTAATTGATTTTGCCTCTGGACTAGTTTTTGGACATGCAGGAACAATCGAACGGGTTACTTCGAAAGTATTTCTGCTAACCCCGCCAAACGTGACAGTAAGCGGTGAAGAAAAGAGCGCAGCAGCTCAAGCAAGTTTCTTCAATCAGAGTTGAGTTAATTGATCAACTTAACTGGCTTAATTGTATTTGCGTTAAATTTCTTCTTACTAGCTCTTTTTGCTCGATTAATTCTCGATTATGTAAGAATGTTTAAGCCAGATTGGCGTCCTCGCGGGATTTTATTGCCGCTAGCGGAGATCATCTACTTACTTACGGACCGTCCGCTCTCTTTTGTCAGGAGATTTATTCCTCCGCTTCGAATCGGACCGGTTGCATTGGATCTATCTTTTATAGTCCTCTTTTTTGCAGTATCAATCCTCGCCGAAATACTCGTTTAGCGAAATTTGCTAATTAACTCTTGTAAGTTTAAGTCCTAGTTGAAGTTCTGAATCTCCAAGCTTTAGAGATTCATCTTTATCAAACTCCAGAGCTAAAACCTCATCCATTATGTGATCTCTAGCTTCTGCAATTGCCGAGGCAGCATCGGCTGAAGAATTCCAAAGTACTTTGATTCGATCACTGACATCAAGACCAATTGCTTTGCGCTCATCTTGAATAGCTCGAATCGCTTCACGGACGATTCCCTTATTAATCAATCTTTGGTCAAGGGCAAGATCTAGGGCGACACTTTCACCTGAATGCGAGGCTACCGACCAGCCAGAACGGGGCGTCTCTGTAATAACAAGATCGCTCTCTTCAATTTCTGCGAAACCTTCACTGTAGGCGAGCTTTAACTTTGCAGATTGACGGATCTCTTTAACCATCAGATTGGGATCAGATTGACCAATTAACTTGGCAATTTCTTGAACTGCGCCTCCGTATTTGCTGCCTAAAGTTCGGAAGTTCGCTTTTACCGTTACATCGACTAAATCACCATCAGATGCAGATAAATCATCCAAGTTCTCGACATTTAACTCGTCAGCAATCTGCTCTTTTAGTTCCGCTGCTAATGAGCTCCAACCTGTTGCCGAGATCAGCGCTCGAGAGAGCGGCTGTCTGATTTTCTGTTGTGATTGAGCTCTAGCCGCTCTTCCCAGTTCGACTAAGCGGCGTGTTTGCGCAACATCTTTAGATAGTTTCTCGTTCACTAGTTTTTCATTGGCGATTGGGAAATCGGCAAGATGAACTGAAGTCGGCTTCTTTGCGTCGACCCTTCTAAAAAGTACCTGCCAAACATGTTCAGTTATAAAAGGAACCATCGGAGCCATTAACAAAGTCAATACTTCTAGGCACTCTTCTAGAGTTGCTAGCGCTGAAATATCGCCATCCCAAAATCTTCTTCTAGATCTTCGTACGTACCAGTTGGATAGATCATCGATAAATCTTGAGATGATTTCACCGACTTCTTGAGAATCGAAATTCTCATAAGCGTTATCAACTGCTGCGATAAGCTTATTTAATTCGCTGATAATCCATCTATCCATCATGGGACGACTAGACACTTCTGGAGCGTTACCCGGTTGATAATCGGACGCCGATGCATAAAGAGCTAAGAACGAGACGGTATTCCAATATGTTAGAAGAGTCTTTCTGACCACTTCCGAGATGATTTCATGGCCTACGCGACGTGCGCTCCATGGCGAACCTGCAGCCAACATGTACCAACGGACTGCATCAGCGCCGTGTTTATCCATCAATGGAATTGGTTCTATAACATTTCCAAGATGTTTGCTCATTTTCCGACCATCTTTATCAAGAATATGGCCAAGGCATAAGACAGTTTTGTAAGAGGATTTATCAAAGACCATAGTTCCAATAGCCATCAAGGTGTAGAACCAGCCACGAGTTTGATCAATTGCTTCACAGATGAAATCAGCAGGATAAGCCTCGTTAAATTTCTCAACTGATCCAGCTTTGTGCGGATATCCCCATTGCGCAAAAGGCATTGATCCAGAGTCGTACCAACAGTCAATTACCTCGATGGTTCGTTTCATCTGCGAATTGCAGGTTTCACAAGGGAAAGTAATTTCATCGACATATGGGCGATGGAGCTCGAGGTCAGTTAAATCTCGACCTGCTCTTGCCGATAATTCGCTCTTGGATTCAATTGCAATCTCATGTGCATTCTCGCAGATCCAGATTGGAAGCGGAGTTCCCCAATATCGATTTCGAGATAGCGCCCAATCGACATTGTTATTTAGCCAATCTCCGTACCGGCCATTCTTAATGGTTTCAGGATGCCAATCAGTCTTTTGATTTTCGCGGATTAACTCACTTTGAACTTTAGTCGTTCTGATATACCAAGATGGTTGTGCGTAATAAATAAGGGGAGTATGGCAGCGCCAACAATGAGGATAAGTGTGCTCATAAGGCTGATGTCGGAATAGAACACCGTTCTCACGTAACTTCTTAACCAGCGGCTTATCTGCTTCCTTAAAAAAGAGGCCGCCAACAAGTGGCACGTCATCTATGAAATGTCCGTTAGCTGCAACCGGATTAACTACAGGCAAATCGTATTTGCGACAAGTAGCTAAATCATCAGCGCCGAAAGCAGGGGATTGATGAACGAGTCCTGTTCCGTCTTCAACCGTTACGTAATCTGCAAGAACTATAAAGTGTGAATCTGGTATCTCAATCAAATCTAATGGACGCTTATACGTAACACGTTCTAACTCTCTGCCGGTTAGTGTTTTCAATATCTTGTATTCGCCAATAATTTTTGCGAGAGGCTCGGCAACAACAAGTACTTCATCAAGAGAATCAGGCTTATCGGCTTCCTTCTTCTTGGCCACAACTAGATAAGTAACTTCAGGATTTACTGCAACCGCGGTATTTGAAACCAGAGTCCATGGTGTTGTTGTCCAAACTAGAAGACTTGCATTGAGTTTGCTTAATTCACCACTTGTAATTGGGAAACGCACATAGACTGACGGGTCGGTGACCGTTTCATATCCTTGTGCAAGTTCGTGATCAGAAAGTCCCGTGCCGCAACGTGGGCAATAGGGTGCAACCCGATGATCTTGAACTAGCAAACCTTTCTTATGAATCTGGGCCAGTGACCACCAGACGCTCTCGATGTATTCATCTGACATAGTCCAATAGGCCTCATCAAAGTCAACCCAGAAACCCATGCGTTCTGTCATTTGAGTGAATGCACCGACATGTCGTTGAACCGATTCACGACATTTTTCATTGAACGCGGCAACGCCAAACTTTTCGATATCGCCTTTCCCGGAAAAACCTAATTCTTTTTCAACAGCAATCTCTACGGGAAGACCGTGACAATCCCAGCCTGCCTTTCTGATTACATGCTTGCCCTTCATAGTGTGGAATCGAGGGAAGACATCTTTAAATACACGTGCTTCTATGTGATGTGTTCCTGGCATGCCATTTGCAGTAGGCGGTCCTTCATAGAAGGTCCAAGATTCGCCAGATTGTCGTTGGGCAACGCTCTTATGAAATATTTCTTGGGTGCGCCAAAAATCTAGAATTTCTTTTTCGGTTGCCGGTAAATCTATTTGTGGGTTGAGCGTTTGATAAGGGGAATTGTTTGCCATGCTCAACCTCCATTTCATTTCCTACGATATTTTCGTTGGAACTTGGAGGGGCGATCAAAGACCGCGGTACCACCCGCCTTGCTCAATTTGAGCCGCTCAAAAAATGTTGGTTCTACGTGAGCGTAACGCTCATTTCTTCCAACTCGCTCACAGGTGATTGCCTGATCATCGCGGAACTACAGAAGAGAATTGTAATCCATCGTGGCGAGTGGCAAATGCTCCTGCAAAGCCCTAGCCTTCGGCGCTGTGCCGATAAAAAAGAAGCTCGCGAAGGCGGTAGCCAAAATGAAGAAGGCTCCTGCGAAGAAGTCGGCTGTTAAAAAATCTCCAGCCAAGAAATCTCCAGCCAAAAAGTCTCCAGCCAAGAATTCTCCCGCCAAAAAATCTCCGTTACTGAAAGCAAACGCTAAGAAGAGCAACAGCAAAAACACGAAGCCGACTACCAGCAAGCCAAAACTTGCTAGCAAAAAAGCCCCAACTGAGATCATCAAAGGTCAACATAAGACGGCACTAACCAGTAGCACTGCAAAAGGCGCAACGACGATTTCAGTCTATAAACCAGAAGTTGAAGATAGCGGCGTTGTCGTAGTAGAAGAGAAACGACTAGTCCTACCGCCACCAATTAGAAAAGTTAAACCGGGTAAAAAACCAGCGCCGCTTAAGCCGATTAAAGCTGCCCCAGCACCATTGATAGTTAGCGAAGGAACTGAAAATTGGAGCGCAGCAGAACTTAAGACAATTAGAGCCGAACTTGCAAAGGATTTAATCCGGTTAAAAGAAGAACTCGCAGAAGTAGAGAGCGAGATGGATGCGCTAATCGAAGCGTCGGGCGTTGGAGCCGGAGACGATCAAGCTGATGCCGGTACAAAGACCTTTGAACGTGAACATGAGATGTCGCTGGTCTACAACGCAAGAGATATGGTTCTGCAGACTGAGCGAGCACTAGAGCGAATCGATAACAAGTCATATGGCCGTTGTGAAGATTGTGGCAATCCGATCGGTAAGGCTCGACTCAAAGTTTTCCCGCGAGCAACTCTCTGCATGACATGCAAGCAGAAAGAAGAACGCCGCTAAAGTCGTCACGTGCAATTAGCGCGCGACGACTTTTCATTTTCATTTCAACTATAACTTTTACGCTTGATCTTGCTACAAAAAATTGGGCAGAAAACTTTCTCCAGGGAAGCGAGCCCATAAAAATACTTGGCAACTTCCTGAAATTAACTTATGCGACCAACCCGGGTGCGGCATTTAGCTTCTTCGAAGATGCGACTTTGCTTCTCTCCGCGCTCAAACTTGCCGTTGTTGGGTTTATTTTCTTCTTTATCCGCCAAGTAACAAATAGGTACTGGGCAGCCGCCTTGGCTCTCTTACTTGGAGGTGTCTTGGGAAACCTCTATGACCGAGCGCTAAGACCACCTGGCGTGTGGCGAGGTGAGGTAATCGATTGGATTGAACTTCCAAATTGGCCGGTCTTTAATCTGGCTGATAGTGCGATTGTTTGCGCTGGAATCATGATGACGATTCTGGCGGCATTTAATATCTCGCATATAGCAAAAGCTGATGGCAAGGATTCATGATGTCTGAGCGCGAGAAACGACAAGTTTTGATAGATGATTCCCTTGACGGCGAACGAGTTGATGTCGCCTTATCGAAGACGCTAAATCTTTCAAGGAGTTCTGCTGCCGATTTACTTAATGCAGGTGATGTAAAGCAAGGAAAGAAATTACTTGCTAAATCCGATCGTGTTTCAACTGGCGATCGCATAGAAGTAACTATGCCCGCTCTAGTCGATCCATTAGATTTTACGAGAGTTATAAGTAATGAGATTTCAATTGTCTACGACGATGAAGATGTAGTGGTCGTCGATAAGCCAGTCGGAACTGCTGCACATCCAAGTCCAGGATGGAAGGGTCCAACTGTGCTCGGCGATCTAATCTCAAAGGGCTTTCGAATCTCAACTTCTGGATCTGAGGAACGAAAAGGCATTGTGCAAAGATTAGATGTTGGCACCACTGGTTTAATGATGGTTGCCAAGAATGAAGATTCATATTTAAAACTTAAAGATCAATTTCGCGCAAGAAAAGTTTCAAAGATTTATCATGCACTTGTTCAGGGTCATATGGATCCAGCAGAGGGAACTATTGATGCGCCAATTGGTCGACATCCAAAGGAAGATTATCGTTTTGCTGTCGTCGCCGATGGCAAACCCAGCATTACTCACTTTTCACTGATTGAGTTGTTCCCGAGTGCCACGTTAGTAAAAGTGGAATTGGAAACTGGAAGAACTCATCAGATTCGCGTTCATTTCAGCGCGCTAAGACATCCGCTTGTCGGCGATCTTGCCTATGGCGCCGATCCCGTCTTAGCCGAACGTCTTGAATTGCGTCGCCCATGGTTACACGCAATAGAGCTGGAATTCTTGCAACCTAGAACCGGTGAGCGAATTCACCTTAAATCTACTTACCCTAAAGACTTAGAACGCGCCCTCTCGCTTTTGGCCGTTAAGTCCTAGCCGGGGAGTAATCTCGCCGACCGTGAGCAAGGGTTTCGTTCATCTCCACGTACACACCGAATATTCAATGCTCGATGGTGCTGCCCGAATTGATCAATTAGCGCAAGAAGTTAAACGGCAGGGCGAATCTGCGATTGCTATTACAGATCACGGGCACGTATTTGGCGCATTCGATTTTTATAAGAGCATGAAAGCGGCCGGAGTTAAACCAATAATCGGAATTGAAGCTTACGTTGCTCCTGAATCTAGATTTGAAAAGCGTCGTGTCAGATGGGCTGATGGCGGAGAAGATGATGTCTCCGGAGGTGGCGCTTACACTCATATGACACTTCTTGCAGAAAATAACGAAGGCTTATCAAATTTGTTTAAGTTATCGTCACTGGCATCGCTAGAAGGTTTCTATTACAAGCCAAGGATGGATATCGAATTACTGGAAAAATATGGAAGCGGGTTAATTGCCACAACAGGTTGCCCGGGCGGTGAGATTCAAACTCGATTAAGAATGGGCGCTTACAACGAAGCGCGCGCCGCAGCAGCGAAATATCTAGAAATATTTGGAACAGGTAACTACTTCGTTGAAATTATGGATCACGGTTTGGAAATCGAAAATCGAGTGAAGAGCGATCTATTAAAGCTAGCGAAAGATCTAGGTCTGCCATTGGTAGCTACAAATGATCTTCACTACACGTTCGCAAAAGATGCTAGACATCACGAAGCGCTCTTATCAGTGCAATCTGGAAGCACCTTGGCCGATCCAAAGCGCTTCAAATTTGATAGTGATGAGTTTTATCTCAAGGACGCTGCCACTATGCGTCAGATTTTTAAGGGCTTAGAAGAGGCGTGTGATAACACGCTCTTAATCGCTGAGCGTTGCAATGTGACATTGCGGGAAAACGAGAATTTACTTCCTAAGTTTCCAGTTCCCGATGGTGAAGATGAAAGCACTTGGTTAATCAAGCAGGCAAGAGCTGGACTTGCTAAGAAATTTCCGAATGGAGTCCCAGAGAACTACTCGAGTCGTCTGGAATTTGAATTAGGCGTCATGACCAAGATGGGATTTGCCGGCTACTTCTTAGTCGTTTCTGATCTGGTTGCGTATGCAAAATCGATAGGAATTCGCGTCGGTCCAGGTAGAGGTTCAGCTGCTGGATCTCTAGTTTCATTCACTTTGGGAATAACAGCGCTAGATCCTATTGAGCACGGATTGTTATTCGAGCGTTTCTTAAATCCGGATCGAATATCAATGCCAGATATCGACTTGGACTTTGATGAAAGACGGCGTGGCGAAATGATCCGATACGCAATTGAGAAATACGGCGACGATCGCGTTGCGCAGATCATTACTTTCAACACCATCAAATCTAAACAAGCGATCAAGGATGCTACTCGAGTGCTCGGTTATCCATTTGCACTAGGGGATAAGTTGACGAAGGCTCTACCACCTTCAATTATGGGTAAAGATATTTCCCTATCGGGAGTATTTGATAAAGAGAATGAGCGTTTTCAAGAGGCACAAGAATTTCGCAATATCTACGAAGAAGATACCGATGCCAAAACAATCGTTGATATGGCCAGAGGCCTTGAAGGTTTAAAGCGACAGCCAGGAGTACATGCAGCCGGCGTGATTCTTAGCCGAGAGCCTCTATTGGAAGTTATTCCAATTCATCGAAGAGATACAGATGGCGCCACTATCACGCAGTTTGACATGGGGGCATGCGAAGCAACCGGACTTCTAAAAATGGACTTTCTTGGGTTGCGAAACCTTTCTGTTCTAGATGACTGCATCGCCAATATCGAAAAGAATCAAGGCAAGAAAGTTGTTCTTGAGGATCTTCCTTTGGCAGATAAGAAAACTTTTGAACTACTTTCTCGAGGTGAAACCCTTGGAGTATTTCAGCTAGATAGCGCGCCAATCCGCGCGCTTCTTCGATCCATGATTCCGGATTCCTTTGCAGACATCTCAGCTGTGATTGCTTTATATCGCCCGGGCCCTATGGGAGTAAATGCTCATAACGATTATGCAGATCGAAAGAACAAGCGCAAGCGAATCGAACCGATTCACCCTGATTTACAAGATGCCTTAAGCGAGATTCTCGATGACACATATGGATTAATTGTCTATCAGGAACAAGTTATGGCAATTGCGCAGAAGGTCGCAGGTTTCTCCTTAGCTCGTGCAGATCTACTCCGCAAAGCGATGGGTAAGAAAAATAAGGAAATTCTTGATAAAGAGTACGTTCATTTCGAAGCAGGTATGTCTAAGAATGGGTTTTCAAGTGCTGCAATCGAAGAATTGTGGAAGACCCTAATTCCATTCTCGGATTACGCTTTTAACCGGGCTCACAGCGCTGGTTACGGTGTAATTTCTTTCTGGACTGCCTATTTAAAAGCGAATTTTCCAACCGAATATATGGCAGCACTACTAACCAGCGTTCAGCACGATAAAGATAAGACAGCTCTTTATCTGAGTGAATGTAGACGAATGGGCATCAAAGTTCTGCCACCAGATGTTAATGAATCCGATGCTGCGTACACGCCAATCGGTACAGATATTCGTTTTGGACTAGCAGCAGTTCGAAATGTTGGCGAAAATGTTGTCGCATCTATTGCAAAGAATCGAGCCGAGAAAGGTAAGTTCACTTCTTTCGGTGACTTCTTGGCAAAAGTAGATGCAACGGTCTGCAATAAGAAAACTATTGAATCCTTAATCAAAGCGGGGGCATTTGATTCGTTGGGTCATAGCAGAAAAGGCTTGATGACCATATATTTGGAGGCAATCGATTCTGTTGCTGAAGTAAAGCGAGCAGAAGCGATTGGACAGTTTGATCTATTCGGTGGTGAGACCAGTAATCCAAATAGCGTCTCAGGAATTTCAACGGATATTCCGGATGATGAGTGGGATAAACCCCTCTTATTGTCTTATGAACGAGAGATGCTAGGTCTATACGTTTCAGATCATCCACTACTTGGCGTAGAGCATGTGTTAAAAAGTGTTCGCGATATAACTATCAGTCAACTTTTCGACGATGGTATTCAGCACGAAAGTATTGTCACGATTGCAGGACTAATCACCAATGTTCAACGAAAAGTAAGTCGCCAGGGTTCTTCTTGGGCAATTGTTACCATTGAAGATCTTGAGGGTGCGATAGATGTTCTATTCTTCTCGAATTCTTATCAACAGCATGCGCTAAATCTTATTGAAGATCGAATTGTTGCAATTCGAGGAAGAATTGATAAGAGAGAAGAGACTCCACGAGTAGCCGCAATGGATTTATCTTTGCCAGATATAAATCAAGCGCCAATTGGTCCTTTCATTATTAAAGTAGAAGCTGAGAGATGTACCCCGCCAGTCGTAGACCGCATGAAAGAAATATTGAGATCACATCCTGGTACTAGAGAAGTTCATTTACGTATTGAGGGCGGAGCCAAGGAAACGACCTTCAGATTAGATGATGGACTTCGAATTACCGCATCTCCGGGACTTAGTGCAGACTTAAAGTCGATTCTCGGTCCAGATTGCTTGGTTTAAACTCAGAGCGCCTAATCGAAGACACTCTCTAGACTTAGCGAATGTCCATTTTTGAGCAACTAGATCTTCTGCCTGCGCTCGACGTTAAGAGCGGAAGATCTGTTCGAATCTCAATGAGTCAAGCTGCGGCCGAAACTTCGGATTCTGATCCGGCTGAAGTTGCTCAAAAGTTTTTCGAAATGGGAGCAAAGTGGCTGCACTTGGTCGACCTAGATGCTGCATATGAATCTGGCAACAATCGTGAATTACTTTTTGATTTGATTAATGATTTAAAGTTAAACGTTCAGCTGTCAGGTGGAATCAAAGATGATGATTCTTTGGAATTTGCGATGTCAACTAGCTGTATTCGCGCAAATATCGGCACGACTGCTCTGGCAGATATGAATTGGATTGGCAAAGCTTTAGATAAATATGGCGAGCGTTTGGTAATAGGACTTGATATTCGTGGTCGCGATTTGCTAGCCAGGGGTAGCAATATTTTGATAAGCGATTTTGCTTCTATGATCGAGCAGCTAGATGATTTAGGTGCTCGAAGATATGTGATTACTGATGTAGATAAGGATGGCTCGCTAACAGGTCCAAACCTTGCGTTATTAGATGAGATTTTGGATTTAACGCAGCGGCCCATCATCTGGTCAGGCGGGGTTTCAAGCGTGGTTCAATTGGAGAACCTGCGTTCGCGAGCCAGAGATGGCCTGGAAGGCGTCATAATTGGCAAAGCGTTTTACGAAGGCGAACTCTCTTTCCCCGAGGCTTTAGGAGTGTGCAGCAGATAATGCTTTCCAGCACCGTTCAGACTCCGATCTCTTTAGAAGAATTTAAGAAATACGCGGAAAGTTACAACGTAATTCCGATTGCTGAGAGTTTTCTTGCCGATAGTGAAACTCCATTAACGCTTTACTCCAAACTAACAAAACATGCAGCAAATACATTTCTGTTGGAGTCGGCAGAACACGGTGGAAGTTGGGCAAGGTATTCATTTATCGGAGTCTCTAGTCAAGCGACTTTAACTGAAAAGTCCGGTGTCGCCGATTGGATTGGCACGCCACCGGCAGGGGCACCGATTGGAATAGACCCGCTGGAAGCACTTGCAATAACTGGTTCACATTTACGAACTCCGCGAATTGCCGGCTTGCCAAGGTTGACTAGTGGACTTGTTGGTTATCTTGGCTATGACTGCGTTCGTCGACTAGAGAATCTTCCAGACTTAAATGAAGATGAACTTGGAATTCCAGAGATGGCGTTCATGCTCACAACAGATCTGGCAATTTATGATCATTTACAAGGTTCAGTTACGTTAATCGCAAATGCAATAAATTGGGATGGCTCTAAAGAGCGGGTTAACGAAGCTTACGAAAATGGTTTAAAACGACTTTCTTATATGAAAAATCTGTTAAAAGAACCTTTAATAAGTCCGCTAACTCATTTAGATGATAGAGCACCGGCAGAATTTGACCGTAAAACAACTTCCACTGAATTTTGTCAAAAAGTCAATAAAATTAAGGAAAAGATTAAAAGTGGTGAAGCGTTTCAAGTCGTGCTTTCACAGCGATTTGAAATGGAAAATCAAGCAGATCCATATGATGTGTATCGAATGCTACGACTACATAATCCAAGTCCTTATATGTTCTTGTTGAGATTTGCCGATGGTCTAAGTGTTGTTGGTTCAAGCCCTGAGGCACTGGTAAAAGTCACTGACGGTGAAGTGATGGTTCATCCAATAGCAGGAACTCGTAAACGTGCATTAGATCCAGCTGAGGATATTCGCCTAGGCGAGGAGCTCCTCTCAGATCCAAAAGAGCGGGCAGAACATTTGATGTTGGTAGATCTGGGAAGAAATGATTTAGGACGAGTGTGCAAGCCAGGTACAGTAAACGTCGTCGAATTTATGCAGGTTGAAAGATATTCACATGTTATGCATATCGTTTCAACGGTAACAGGTGAGCTAAAGAAAGAATTAGCACCGATTGATGCGTTGTATGCGGTCTTTCCAGCAGGAACTCTCTCTGGTGCACCTAAGCCACGGGCGATGGAAATAATTGAAGAACAAGAAAATTCAAGAAGAGGAATATACGGTGGCGCTATTGGGTATCTGGACTTCACTGGAAATTTAGACACCTGCATTGCAATCAGAACCGCAATTCTCAAAGGCAATAAAGCCTACGTTCAGGCGGGCGCTGGTGTTGTAGCAGATTCTTCGCCTGAAAATGAAGATGCAGAATGTCTAAATAAAGCTGCTGCAGTACTTGGAGCGATTTCCTCTGCCAACAAATTAAGGAAATTGTAATGAGCGCCTTATTACAAATAATCGAAGGAGTAAAGGCTGATGAGGCAACTCGCAGGCTAACCCCAGGAAAACTTGCCGAGAAAATAGCTGCCGCTCCGAAAGCAATATCAGCGCTAGAAAAATTTAAGAGTAGAGAATTTTCAGTAATTGCAGAGATCAAGAGATCTTCGCCGAGCAAAGGTCAACTGGCGCAGATTCCAGAGCCAGCGGCTCTGGCGAAGATTTATCAGGAGGGTGGAGCTACCGCGATAAGCGTTCTGACAGAAGGACGCAAATTTAAGGGTTCTCTAATTGATTTAATGGAAGTTCGA
This sequence comes from Actinomycetales bacterium, assembly GCA_046085985.1. GTDB lineage: Bacteria > Actinomycetota > Actinomycetes > Nanopelagicales > Nanopelagicaceae > MAG-120802. Next base: position 37,960 of record JBJSWS010000206.1, on the reverse strand, counting down.
GAAGCTGTCGATATTCCAATCTTACGTAAAGATTTTATGGTCAGCGAATACCTTGTTCAAGAATCTCGGGCGTACGGTGCTGATTTAATTTTATTGATTGTGGCAGCTCTTGATGATCATCAATTAAAGGACTATTTTCAAATTGCAGAGGCTTTGGGAATGTCTGCTCTAATTGAAGTTCACGATCAATATGAATTAGAGCGTGCTTTAGCGATAGACCCAAAGATGATTGGCGTTAATTCACGAAATTTGAAGACTCTAGAAATTAACTCAGAAGTCTTTGCGCAGTTGATACCGTTAATCCCTAACCAGATTATTCGTATCGCAGAGTCAGGAATTTTCGATACTAAGGATGTCGTTACTGCGCAGAATCTAGGTGCGGATGCAATTCTGGTCGGAGAGGCGCTGGTTCGAGCCAACAGTCCGAAGGAAAAAATTGAAGAATTTTTAACAGGCGTAAACACTGTTGGAAAAGTAGAGTGAGTTCGTGAGCGAAGGGCATTTTGGCAAATATGGCGGGCGATTTGTCCCTGAAGCTCTTATTGGCGCGCTCGATGAATTAGCAGCAGCTCATCATGCTGCCCAGCACGATCCAAATTTCTTAAACGAACTCAGCGAACTTCACCGAACATACACCGGACGTCCATCAATCATTACGGAAGCAATCCGCTTTGCAGAACATGCCGGCGGAGCAAGAATCTTTTTAAAACGTGAAGACTTAAATCACACAGGAAGTCACAAGATAAATAATGTTCTTGGGCAGGCTCTCTTGACTAAGAGAATGGGTAAGAAGCGCATCATCGCAGAAACCGGCGCCGGACAACACGGAGTCGCCTCCGCAACTGCGGCAGCTCTGATGGGCCTGGAATGTGTTGTCTACATGGGAGAAGAGGACACCAAACGACAATCACTAAATGTGGCTCGGATGAAGATATTGGGAGCAGAGGTAGTTCCAGTTACTACTGGATCGAAAACATTAAAGGATGCAATTAACGAAGCGATGCGAGATTGGGTAACTAATGTTTCTACTACACATTATTTACTTGGAACAGTGGCTGGGCCACATCCATTTCCTACAATGGTGCGCGATTTTCACAAAATTATTGGCGAGGAATCTAAAGAGCAGCTTAAAGAGCTAATCGGAAAACTTCCTGATGCAGTTCTAGCATGCGTTGGAGGTGGTTCCAATGCAATTGGAATTTTCCACGCATTTATTGATGAACCTTCGGTTCGCTTGATCGGTTTAGAGGCCGGCGGATCGGGAGTTGCTAGCGGCAAGCATGCGGCTACATTGGTTGGTGGCACTCCAGGAGTACTTCACGGCACTAGGACTTATGTACTACAAGACGAAAATGGTCAAACAACAGAATCACATTCGATCTCTGCTGGACTTGATTATCCAGGAGTTGGTCCAGAGCACGCTTATCTCAAAGAAATTGGAAGAGCAGAATATCGAGCCATTACGGATGATGAAGCGATGCAGGCATTTGATTTACTATCAAAGAGTGAAGGAATAATTCCTGCAATTGAAACTGCCCATGCTCTGGCAGGAGCTATTCAAATAGGCAAGGAGCTTGGCTCAAGCGCAAATATTCTTATTAATCTCTCCGGTCGGGGCGATAAAGATGTACAAACCGCTGCCAATTACTTTGGAATTCCAATTTAACAAATATGAATAAAAAATCAGAAGAGCTCTTTGCGAAGGCAAAATCCGAAAATAGATCCATATTGATCGGTTACGTAACGGCTGGTTTCCCAAACAAATCAAAAGCCATCGAAGTGGTATCAGCCATGATTGCTGGCGGAGTCGATTTGATTGAGGTTGGAATTCCTTATAGTGATCCAGTCATGGATGGTCCCGTCATACAGCAGACCAGCGAAGCGGCAATTGCAAACGGATTCAAGATTTCAGATGTATTTGAAATAGTCTCAGCTTCAGAAGTTCCAACATATGTGATGTCATATTGGAATCCGATTGAAAGATACGGTGTTCGAAATTTTGCACAAGATTTATCGGTGGCCGGAGGAGTCGGAGTTATAACTCCAGATTTGACTGTAGAAGAGAGTTCTGAATGGAGAACTGCCACTGATGAATTCAATATTGATAGAACTTTTGTAGTGGCCCCAAGCACTTCTGATTCCAGATTAAAGAATGTAACGGAGAACTGTTCTGGGTTTGTTTATGCAGCGAGCCTGATGGGTGTTACTGGGGCACGTAGTGCGCTTTCGATCGATGCCAAAAAGTTAGTTTCTAGAGTCAGAGCAGTAAGCAAACTGCCAGTTGCCGTTGGTTTAGGAGTTTCAAATCGCCAGCAAGCATCTGAGATATCCGAATTTGCAGATGGGGTGATTGTCGGCTCAGCATTTCTTAAGTTACTTCTAGAAGGAAAAGGGCCCGATGCGGTCGGCGAATTAGCTGCCGAACTCGCAAGTGGAGTGCGAATCGGCTCAAATTAGATAAACTTCTGTTCTCAGCCAATTATGTAGCCCGCTAAGGAGTCAAAATGCCAAAAGAGCCGCGCCAACGTCATCGCGATAATCAGAAGAGCGGCGACACTTTAACCAGGAATCTTGTTCTTGGGATGGTTGCACTTGTCGTCCTATCGGGAGTCATATTCACCGTTTTGGATAAGCGTTCTGCAGCTATGAGCGATTTTGATGTTGCTCTTGAAAAGATTGATGCCTCTCAAAATGGCCCTGCATTAACTGGCTCCTTTTCCAAAGAAGATGATTACGGCATCACATTTAATTCTGGAGTTAAGCCGAGAATTGAGATTTGGGAAGATCCACAATGTCCATTCTGTAATGATTTTGAAAAAGAGATCGGTACTTATGTAGAAGATTTAGTTAGGAATAAAGAGGCCCAGGTAACTTATCGAATGACTTCTTTCCTAGGTCAGGATTCAGTTCGCGCAGTAAATGCTTCATTCTGCTCTGTGGCTGAAGGTAGATTTTTAGATCTTCATAACGCGCTTTTTGCAGTACAAGGAGAAGAAGGTTCTGGCACCTATACTAATGAAAACCTCTTGGCTCTTAGTAAGAAACTTGGAATCACATCTACTGAATACGAGAATTGCGTAAAAGATGGCAATTACCTTGAACAAGTAAAAGCAGTTTATGACTCAATGGCTAAATACAATGTGAAGGGAACGCCAACTGTATTTATTGATGGCAAGCTTTGGGAACGAAGCGGAGCAGAGTTCAAACTAGATGAATTCAAAGCGGCGGTAGAGGCAGCAAAGCAGCCATAGTGATTCCCTCGCCAAGTAAATCGACGTTAGAACTTGGTCCGCTAACAATTCATTTTTATGCGCTCTGCATAATTACCGGAATTGCACTTGCAATTGCCATCGGAAGCAGAAGATTTGTTGCCAAGGGTGGCAACTCCGGATTAGTTGGCGATATTGCAATCTTTGCTGTTCCTGCAGGAATTATCGGCGGAAGGCTTTATCACGTTATAACCTCACCAGAGAAATATTTAACAGATCCAATATCTGCCCTCTTTATTTGGGAAGGTGGATTAGGAATATGGGGCGCGATAAGTCTCGGGGCGGTCGCCGCTTATCTGGCTTTCCGCAGAAATCCAAAACGTGGTGAAATCCCATTTTCGATCTTTGCAGATGCATTAGCTCCTGGATTACTTGTAGCTCAGGCAGTTGGCCGATTTGGAAATTGGTTCAATAAAGAACTTTTCGGCAGACCATTGGATGCACCGTGGGCTTTGCAAATACCAGAAAAATATCGGCCCATTGGTTTTAGTAATTTTGAAACATTTCACCCAACTTTTTTATACGAGGCGATCTGGTGTCTCTTCGTGGCATTACTTCTAGTTAAAGTTCGCTTCTTCAGAGAGCTTAGAAGTGGGTCTATTTTTGCCCTGTATGTTGCTGGTTATTCATTAGGTCGCGGCATCATTGAAACATTTAGAATTGATGATGCGAATTTGATTCTTGGTTTGAGATTGAATGTTTGGACTAGCGCTCTTCTTTTTTCTGTGGCGTTGCTCTATCTTTTCAACAGAAACCCCTTACTTGGGAAATCAACTAAATCGACGAAAAATTAAGTTAGAATTCGAGTATGCCTCAAGCAATATCAAAATCCGAGCATGAGCTGCGCGATGAAAACCATCGAACCCATAGGGCGGGTTGGTTGCGAGCTGCAGTACTCGGAGCGAATGATGGCTTAGTTTCAACCGCTTCATTGATGATCGGAGTTGTAACAGCTGGCCGAAATGACTTTGTCTTAACGGCTGGATTGGCAGCAATAGCCGCTGGTTCCATGTCCATGGCGGTAGGTGAATTTGTCTCGGTCCGCTCTCAAAATGATATTGAAGAATCAGATAAAGAACTTGAAAAGAAGCAACTTGAATTAGATCCTGAAGCAGAGTTGGAAGAATTAACAAAGATTTATGAATCACGCGGCATCTCGCGAAAGCTAGCCGAGGCGGTTGCTCTCGAGTTACATGCTAAAGATCCATTGGCTGCGCATTTGCGAGACGAATTAGGTCAACATGATGCTACGAAAGCTCGCCCGCTTCAAGCAGCAGTTGCATCTGCGCTTAGTTTTACTGCAGGAGGTCTAATTCCATTCGTCGGAGCTTTCGCGCCGAGCTTAGGCGGTAAGGCACTTTCCATTATTTTGATAACGTTTGTTGGATTAATTTTTGCAGGAATCATAAGTGCACGAATCGCTGGCTCAAGCGTTCTTAAGACCACAGCAAGAATAGTTCTTGGTGGTGCATTGGGTATGGCAATTACCGCTGGAGTGGGTCAAATAGCCAATATCTCTGGCATTTAGCTTCAACTGCACCTCTTGGTAGAATCATGCGCGGGACAAAGTAGTCCGATAATTAAGGCTTATAGAGGAGAGGTCCCTAAGTGCGCAGAGCAAAGATTGTTTGCACGTTAGGACCCGCAGTCGAAAATATTGAAAAAGTTGAGGCGCTAATCGATGCCGGCATGAATGTTGCCAGATTGAATTTATCGCACGGTACTCATAAGGATCACAAGAATCGTTTAGATCTAGTACGTAAAGTCGCAGAAAAGAAGCAAACTCCGGTAGCAGTACTTATTGATCTCCAGGGGCCAAAAATCAGACTAGGAAAATTTGACGCTGATTACTATCAATTAGAAATTGGAGATCTTTTCACAATTACAACTGATGAAATTCTTGGAAGCAAAGAGAGAGCAAGCACCACTTACAAAGGCTTGCCAGGTGATTGCAAAGTCGGGGATTTGATTCTTATTGATGATGGAAAAGTGATTGTCGAAGTGCAAAACGTTAAAGGCACGGAAGTCTTAACTAAGTGTGTGGAGTCTGGGCAAATCTCCAACAGCAAGGGACTAAATCTTCCAGGAGTTGCCGTATCAGTTCCGGCAATGTCAGATAAAGATATCGAAGACTTAAAGTGGGGCTTAGGAGAAGGTGCTGATTTTGTTGCACTTTCGTTTGTTCGCTCTGCAAAAGATATAGAAAAAGTTCATCAGATCATGGATGAGGTCGGAATTAGACTTCCTGTAATCGCAAAAATTGAGAAACCTCAGGCAGTTGAAAATCTGGATGCAATCATTGAGGCGTTTGATGGAATCATGGTTGCAAGAGGCGATCTTGGTGTTGAAATGCCAATCGAAGAGATTCCTCTTATTCAAAAGCGATGCATTACCGCTGCTCGTGAAAATGCCAAGCCAGTTATTGTTGCAACTCAAATGCTGGACTCAATGATGACAAATTCACGTCCAACGCGTGCTGAAGCTACCGATTGCGCAAATGCAATATTGGATGGAGCGGATGCGCTTATGCTCTCTGGAGAAACAAGTACTGGAAGTTATCCAATTGAAGCCGTAAAAACTATGGCGCGTATCATTGAAAAAACTGAGAGCGACGCTCTACATCTGATTCCAGCTTTAATGCATAACCCGAAGACCAAAGGTGGCGCAATCACAAAAGCAGCTACCGAGGTCGGTCAAGTAATTGGCGCAAAAATACTTGCTACTTTTACAAAATCAGGTGATTCGGCACGTCGAATGTCGCGTCTTCGCTCCAACATTCCAGTTGTTGCGTTAACACCTGATGCGACTACTTATCGCCAACTTTCACTCTCTTGGGGAGTAGAACCTTTAATAATGCCTCTAGTTGAAACTACTGATCAGATGGTGAAACAGGTTGATACGGTTCTTCTGCAAAAGAATCGCGTAAATAAGGGTGAATTAATTATGATTGTTGCCGGTTCACCACCTGGAATTCCCGGATCGACAAATGCAATGCGGGTACATCAGATTGGCGATGCAGTTGGCGGTCTGGCTCCGGCCTATCGCTAAACTATGCGCTTCTTGCCTCGGTACTCCAACGGTAGAGAGGACGGTCTCAAAAACCGTATAGTGTCGGTTCGAATCCGACTCGAGGCACATGGTTAATCAGAGTTCAAGACGGATACTAATTGCTGAAGATGAAACCTTGATTCGTCTTGATCTAGCCGAAATGTTACGTGAAGCAGGATATGAAGTAATTGCTGAAGCATCAGATGGCGAAGAAGCAATAACAGAGGCCAAGGCGAAGAAACCGGACCTTGCAATTCTTGACGTCAAGATGCCCAAACTAGATGGCATCTCTGCAGCTGAAAAGATTTCAAAAATTTGCCCTACGTTAATGTTGACTGCATTTAGTCAACGAGACTTAGTAGAACGGGCTCGCGATGCGGGCGTAATGGGTTATGTCGTAAAACCATTTAACATTGACGATTTGATTCCTGCGATTGAGATTGCCTTCAGTCGCCACCAACAATTATTAGCACTACAAGATGAGATCTCTGATTTAACCGAAAGGTTGGAGACTAGAAAACTCGTTGATCAAGCTAAGGGAATTCTGATGAAGGTAATGAATCTTTCAGAGCCAGAGGCTTTTAAATGGATTCAAAAGAGCGCTATGGATAGAAGAATTACAATGAAAGAAATTTCACTAGCAATACTAGATCCGAATCAAGCAGCTACCGTTCTGCCAAAATCAGGCAAGTAATACGAGCAGAGCAAGTTCTCTCACCTTTTTCGTTTGTGATTTCAATTTCATAACAACATAGTGTTTTACCGAGCGACACAGCAGTAGCAACTCCGGTAACAATTCCGGATGTTGCAGACTTATGGTGCGTTGCATTTATATCTACACCAACAATTCTGCGATTCGGACCGGCATGTAGTTGGGTTCCAATTGATCCAAGACTCTCGGCAAGCACAACGTTTGCTCCACCATGAAGAAGTCCAAGTGGCTGGGTATTACCCGAAACGGGCATTGTGGCAACTAATCTTTCTGGAGATGCTTCGATAATTTCAATGCCCATTTTCTTATCGAGTTCGCCCCGACCTCGTTCTCGCAAAATCTCCATAAAGTCGCTCATGAACGTAATTGTATGTCCCGGACTCTAAGATTGCTGTTGCAATGACGACACGGGTTCTCTTAATCGATGGCCATTCGCTGGCTTATCGGGCTTTCTATGCCTTACCGGTTGAGAATTTTGTTTCTAGCTCTGGACAGCACACAAATGCAATCTACGGATTTGCTTCGATGTTGATAAATCTGATCCGAGATGAGAAGCCGACTCATATAGCCGCCGCCTTCGATGTGTCTCGCAAAACTTTTCGAACGGAGAAATTTCCAGATTATAAAGCGAATAGAAAATCAACTCCAGATGAATTTCGATCTCAAATCAGTTATATCTATGAGCTATTAAATGCTTTTCAGATTCCCACATACGAAATCGAGGGCTATGAAGCCGATGATTTGATTGCAACGATGGTCTCCAAACTTGGAAAAGATTCGCAGACATTGATTTGTACGGGAGATAGAGATTCATTTCAACTGGTAACGGACTCTGTAACCGTGCTTTATCCCAAGAAAGGCGTAACAGATCTTGCGAGAATGACGCCATCGGCTGTTCTCGAAAAATATGGTCTTACTCCAAAGCAGTACCCTGATTTTGCCGCACTTCGAGGTGACCCCAGCGATAATCTGCCATCGATTCCTGGAGTCGGCGAGAAGACCGCGGCTAAATGGGTAATTGAATATAAATCTCTAGAGAACTTAATTTCTCATGCCGATGAGATTGCCGGAAAGGCTGGCGATTCATTACGTGCATCGTTAGCTAATGTCAAAATGAATCGAGAATTAACTCAGCTCAGAGATGATGTACCGCTAGCAATTGACCTTGCTGCAATGAAATGGCGAGGAATAAACCAAGAGAGCGCCCTTTCGCTCTTTGAAAAACTTGAAATTAAAGCGCTTCGAGATCGCGTCAAAACACTCGGTAGTAACGATACTGCAGTTCAAATTAGTCCGGCAGATTTCAAAATAGAATCCAAGAAAGCAGTTTCCAAAAATGTAAAGAAATCGTTAGGTAGACGCGAATTTACTGATTATGTTAAGAAGAATAAAAACGTATTCGCTTTGTTGGAGAATTCATCGATATATCTAACGTTTACCGGAGAAGAAATTTTTGAGCTGGAGTATGAGGCTGACTTATTTCAGGATATGCATATTTCCACTCATCAAGGTAAGCAGATAGTTAAAAGTGATTTGGGTGGGAGAGTGGTTTTTGATAGTGAGATTGCGGCATATCTAATAAATCCAGGGACAAGAGATCTTGGAATCACTGAAGTAATGAGAAAATTTCTGGAAATCGAAACTGCTGACTCTGATCTCTTTGCCCAAGTTCCAGCACTTGAACTAATCGGCCACATGCCTGCCCTGCAAGAGAAATTGTTGACCGAGCTCAAGCAGCGAGAACTTACGACTCTCTTTAGCGATTTAGAGATGCCTACCATGATCCTGTTAGCGCAAATGGAGTCCACAGGCATAGCAGTTGATGGAAATGAATTGGAGAAACTGCATAGTGAATTTGTGAATTCAGAGAGATCTGCAACCAAGGCAGTCTATGCAGCAGCGGGTCGCGAGTTTAATGTTTCCTCACCAAAGCAATTACAGACGGTGCTATTTGAAGATCTGAAATTGCCGAAAACTAAGAGAATTAAAACTGGTTTTAGTACAGATGCCGAATCGCTTGAGTGGCTTTATGCAACTACGAAACATCCTGTTTTACAGAACTTGTTGCGAATACGTGAGGTCTCTAAGTTAAGAACTACAGTTGAAGGCTTGCAAAGTGCAATCGCAAAAGATGGACGTATTCATACCAATTTTCAACAGACTGTGGCAGCAACCGGCAGACTCTCCTCGACAGAGCCAAATCTCCAAAATATTCCGATTAGGACTGAAGAGGGTCGCAAGATTCGCAATTCATTCATTGCCCAATCTCCTTATTCCGCTCTGATGACCGCTGATTACAGTCAGATTGAAATGCGCATCATGGCTCATCTATCGAATGATGTAGGTCTTTTAAAGGCATTTGCAGCCGGTGAGGATTTACATTCAACAGTTGCCGCTCAAGTATTTGGAGTATCGGTTTCAGATGTAGATAGTGAGATGCGACGGCAAATTAAGGCTATGTCTTACGGATTGGCTTATGGTCTTTCATCATTTGGTCTGGCGCAGCAATTAGATATTTCACCTTCGGAGGCCAGTGCTCTGATGGCTAAGTACTTCGAACGTTTTGGCGGCATCCAGGATTATTTGAAAGAAGTAGTTCGTATCGCTAGAGAAAAGGGATACACAGAGACAATTCTAGGAAGACGTCGTTACCTTCCAGATTTGAATCACGAAAATCGACAGCGTAGGGAAGTTGCAGAGCGAATGGCCCTCAACGCTCCGATTCAAGGATCGGCTGCAGACATTATTAAGGTTGCAATGCTCAAAGTTTCTGTTTCGATTCGAGAGAAGAAACTTCGTTCGAGAATTCTCTTACAAGTTCATGATGAGTTGATATTCGAAGTATTTGGTGGCGAAGAAGAGGTTTTAGAGCAATTGGTAAGGCGAGAGATGGGAGCGGCATATCCATTGCGAGCACCGCTGGACGTAAATGTTGGTTTTGGGCGAAGTTGGGATTCGGCGGCCCATTAATAAGGCTCGAAATTGCCTTGTGCTTGAGGCATAAGTACTCTACGAGCCTCGCATTGGATTCTTGCATCGCCTAAGACATAGTAGGAAATGCCCAGTTTCTGGAGTCGGATCTAAAGCGTGCCCTACTAGAAGAAGTACCCCCGGAGAAAATTGTCTACTCAAATTTCAGTTAATGATGTTGGTTCAGCTGCAGAATTTCTAGCAGCAATCGAAGGAACAATAAAGAATTTTAATGATGGTGATTTGGTCACTGGCGTTGTTGTGCAAGTTGACCGCGACGAAGTCCTTTTGGATATTGGATACAAGACTGAAGGCGTTATTCCTTCTCGAGAACTTTCAATTAGAAATGATCTTGATCCAAGTGAACTTGTAAAAATTGGAGAGCGAATCGAAGCTCTAGTTCTTCAGAAAGAAGATAAAGAAGGACGCTTAATTCTTTCAAAGAAGCGCGCACAATATGAAAAGGCTTGGGGAGAAATTGAAGCCAAGAAGGAGCGCGATGAAGTTGTTATTGGTACCGTCATTGAAGTTGTTAAGGGTGGCTTAATCGTAGATATTGGTCTTCGTGGGTTCTTACCTGCTTCTCTTGTAGAAATGCGACGCGTTCGCGATCTTTCGCCATACATTGGTAAGCAAGTCGAAGCTCGAATCATTGAGCTCGACAAGAATCGCAACAACGTAGTTTTATCTCGTCGTGCATACTTAGAGCAGACACAGTCAGAATCAAGGACTACATTCTTAAATCAACTACAAAAGGGCCAAGTACGTACTGGCGTTGTTTCATCAATCGTTAACTTCGGAGCATTCGTAGACCTTGGCGGTGTCGATGGACTTGTCCACGTCTCCGAACTCTCCTGGAAGCATATTGATCATCCAGGCGAAGTAGTCGAGGTGGGCGATGAAGTGACCGTTGAAGTTCTAGAAGTTGATTTTGAAAGAGAACGAGTCTCGCTCTCTCTAAAGGCAACTCAAGAAGATCCATGGCAAGCATTTGCTCGCACACACACGATCAATCAAATCGTGCCAGGTGAAGTAACCAAACTTGTCCCATTCGGTGCTTGTATAAAGGTATTTGACGGTATTGAAGGATTGGTACATATTTCAGAATTAGCTGAACGCCATGTTGAAATTCCAGAATAGGTAGTTCAAGTTGGAGATCAACTATTCGTCAAGATTATTGATATTGATCTTGAACGTCGTCGAATATCTCTCTCATTGAAGCAAGCAAACGAAGGTCAAGACGTACCTGTCGAAGCATTTGATCCAACTCAATATGGAATGCCAGCTAGATACGATGAAAATGGGAACTTCATCTATCCAGAAGGCTTTGATCCACAAACACAAGAGTGGCAACCAGGCTTTGAAGCGCAACGTGAAGAATGGGAGCGTCAATACGCGGAAGCTCAAGCTCGTTTCATGGCGCATAAGAAACAAAAGGCAGAAGCCCAAGCTGCAGATGCAGCCGCCGCAACATCGGCGCCAGAACAATCAGATCAACAAGCAGCCGAATAAGCGTTATGAGAACTGGACCAGTAATTCCTGGTCCAGTTCTTGTTTTATCTGATGTAAATCGAAGTAACAGAATTCCTTCAAGACTACTCAAGGATTGATTACATGCTATCGATCGCACTTACGGGCGGAATTGGATCCGGTAAATCCGCAGTAGGAGAAATTCTTGGTGAACTTGGCGCAATTGTCATTGATTCAGATCAATTAGCACGTGACGTCATAGAGAGGGGCACCTCTGGCTTTGATGAAGTTTTGGCTAGATTTGGGGATGAAATTCTCGTTGACGGAGAAATAAGTCGCTCAAAGCTTGCCGAACTTGTCTTCAGCGATGAATCGGCGCGTAAAGATCTGGAAGCAATAATTCATCCCAAAGTTCGAGAACTTTCTACACGAGTTATTCAACGCTCGCCCGAAAATGCCATAGTGATAAATGAAATACCGTTACTTTTCGAAACAAATGGGCAAGACAGATTTGACCTCGTAATCACCGTAGAAGCTGAAGAGGAGATTCGTACCAAGAGACTTTTGGATAGAGGTTTAAAGTCATATCAGATTGAAAAACGCATCTCGGCTCAAGCTTCCAGATCGCAACGTGAATCAATTGCTGACTTTGTAATCGAAAATAATGGCGATTTAGAAGCCCTAGAAAAAAAAGTTCGTCAACTATGGGAAATTGATTTATTGCCTCGGAACAAGAAGAAAAATGACTAGGGCACTTACGAAAACTCCAAGGGCCGACCAGCCCTTTAAGGTAATTAGCGAATTTCAGCCAGCTGGCGACCAGCCAACTGCCATTGCCGATCTTGAGAATCGCGTTAATTCTGGTGAAAGAGATATTGTCTTATTGGGAGCAACAGGTACTGGAAAGTCAGCAACTATTGCCTGGTTGATAGAACAAGTACAAAGACCAACATTAATTATCGCTCCAAATAAAACATTGGCAGCTCAGTTAGCAAATGAATTTCGCGAGCTAATGCCAGAGAATGCAGTTGAATATTTTGTTTCTTACTACGACTACTACCAACCCGAAGCTTACGTACCACAGACCGACACATTTATTGAAAAAGATGCTTCAATCAATTCGGAAGTTGAGCGTCTTCGATATTCGGCTACTTATTCATTGTTGACAAGACGAGATGTAGTGGTCGTAGCAACAGTATCCTGTATTTACGGTTTAGGCACACCGCAAGAGTACATAGACAGAATGATTCGAATTCATGTCGGAGACTCAATTGAGAGAAACTCCCTTTTGCGCAAATTCGTTGAAATTCAATATAAACGCAATGACATCGCATTTGAAAGAGGAACCTTCAGGGTCAGGGGTGACACCATCGAAATCATCCCAGTCTACGAAGAGCTAGCGATTCGAATCGAGATGTTCGGAGATGAGATCGAACGACTCACGACTTTGAATCCATTAACTGGTGAAATCGTAAACGAGGCCAATGAAGTTTTCATTTTTCCAGCAACTCATTACTCAGCAAGCCCAGAGACAATGAAACGTGCGATGTCTCAAATTGAATCCGAGTTGGCTATCAGATTGAAAGAGTTAGAAAGTCAGAACAAAATTTTGGAAGCTCAGCGTCTTAGAATGCGCACGCAATTCGATTTAGAGATGATTGCGCAACTTGGATTCTGTTCCGGAATTGAGAATTATTCTCGACATATTGATGGTCGGGAAGCTGGTTCGGCACCAAATTGTCTTCTCGATTATTTTCCAGAAGATTTTCTATGTGTCATAGACGAGTCTCATATAACCGTGCCACAAATTGGCGCGATGCAAGAAGGAGATGCTTCTCGAAAACGTACTTTGGTGGAACATGGGTTTAGATTGCCAAGTGCTCTTGATAATCGGCCACTAACTTTTGCCGAATTCCTTGAAAGAACGCCACAGAAAATTTATCTGTCAGCTACTCCAGGTCCATACGAACTTGAACAAACCAAAGGAATATATGTAGAGCAGGTGATTAGACCAACTGGTTTGGTGGATCCGAAGATTGTCTTGAAGCCAACGAAGAATCAGATAGATGATCTCATGTCCGAAATTAAGATTCGTGCGGCACGAAATGAGCGAGTTCTGGTTACAACACTGACTAAGAAAATGGCCGAGGATCTAACAGATTACTTCAACAACGCAGGAATCAGGGTTCGATACCTGCATTCTGAAGTTGATACGTTGCGACGAGTCGAACTTCTCCGAGAACTGAGGCTTGGCGAATACGATGTGTTAATCGGTATAAATCTACTTCGCGAAGGATTGGATTTGCCTGAAGTTTCCCTGGTCGCAATTCTCGATGCAGATAAAGAGGGATTCCTAAGATCTACGCGTTCGTTGATTCAAACTATCGGACGTGCTGCCCGAAATGTCTCTGGCGAAGTTCACATGTACGGTGACAATTTGACCGACTCAATGAAGAATGCGATTGATGAAACAAATCGACGTCGTGCAAAGCAAGAGGCGTATAACAAAGAGCGTGGAATTGACCCTGCGCCACTTCGAAAGAAGATTGCAGATATAACAGATCTCATCGAGAAAGAGAGCGAAGATACCGCCAATTTGTTGCCAAAGGGGAAGCGTGGCGCTACTGAAACTCCGGTTGGAGTTCATGCCAAATCTCTAGTCGCCTTACCGCGCGCCGAACTACTAGGTTTAATAGATTCCCTCACTGAGCAGATGCGAAATGCTGCCGCAGAACTTCAATTCGAACTTGCTGCACGGTTGCGTGATGAGATTCGTGAATTGAAGAGAGAATTGAGAAGCATGGATGAAGGAGGAATTAAGTGAGCGCTGATCGTTTGATAGTCCGCGGCGCTCGAGAACATAATCTCAAAAATGTCTCAATAGATTTGCCTCGAAATTCTCTAATTGTTTTTACCGGATTATCAGGTTCGGGAAAATCTTCTCTTGCATTCGACACTATCTTTGCAGAGGGTCAACGTAGATACGTTGAATCACTCTCTGCTTATGCCCGCCAATTTCTTGGGCAAATGGATAAGCCAGATGTTGATTTTATAGAAGGATTATCGCCGGCCGTCTCTATTGATCAGAAATCTACAAATCGCAATCCTCGTTCGACCGTTGGAACTATCACCGAAGTTTATGATTACTTGCGATTACTTTTCTCCAGAGCTGGAAAACCACATTGCCCTAAATGCGGAAAGCCCATCGCGAAACAAACTCCACAAAATATTGTTGATCAAATTCTTGGACTTCCACCTGAGACAAAATTTCAAGTTCTAGCACCGATAATTAGGGCCCGTAAAGGTGAGTTTGCCGATCTATTTAAGGATCTGGCAGCTCAAGGATATTCACGTGCTCGCGTTGATGGAGTGACGATCCAATTGAGCGATCCGCCAAAATTGAAAAAGCAAGAGAAGCACACAATCGAAGCTGTTATAGACCGGCTAACAGCAAAGCCAGATTCAAAACAAAGATTGACTGATTCAATTGAAACTGCACTCAAACTGGCTAATGGTTTGGTAACACTGGAGTTCGTTGATGCCAAAGACAAATCTGAAAAAGAGCGCACTTACAGCGAACTTTTGGCCTGTCATGATTGTGGAATTTCTATTCAAGAAATGGAGCCTCGATCATTCTCTTTTAATTCTCCATTTGGCGCATGTCCACAGTGCACGGGTATTGGTTCAAAGCTTGAAGTTGATGAAGAACTCGTAATTCCAGACGATTCCGTATCCATTAACGATGGCGCTATCGCACCTTGGTCAGGTGGCCAGTCCTCTGAATACTTTTTAAACCTGTTAGATGCACTCGCCAAAGATGTGAAGTTCTCGATGGATACACCATGGAAGCGACTTTCGACAAAGGCTCGAGAAGCTATTTTGAATGGTTACGAATATGAAGTTCATGTTAAGTATAAGAATCGATACGGACGGGTTCGGAGCTACTCAACGGGATTTGAAGGAGTAATTCCCTTCATTGAGCGGCGCCATGGTGAAACAGATAGCGATTACAGTCGCGAAAAGTATGAAGCTTATATGCGAGAAACTCCATGTCCAGTTTGTAACGGAACAAGATTAAAGCCGGAAGTTCTTGCTGTTACTTTAGACGGTAAGAACATTGCCGAAATTTGTGAACTCTCTATTTACGACTGTGCCAAATTCCTCAAAGAAATAAAACTTGGTGCCCGGGAAGCCAAAATTGCCGAGCGAGTTATGAAAGAAGTAAATGCTCGCTTGGGATTCCTTTTAGATGTTGGACTCGAATATCTAACCTTAGCTCGACCAGCTGCCTCACTTTCTGGTGGCGAAGCACAACGAATCAGATTAGCTACGCAGATAGGTTCTGGGTTAGTAGGAGTTCTTTATGTACTTGATGAGCCTTCAATTGGATTGCATCAACGTGATAACAAGAGATTAATTGAGACTCTTACTCATCTACGAGACCTCGGAAATACTCTAATTGTTGTTGAACATGATGAGGAAACAATTAGGACAGCCGATTGGGTAGTAGATATTGGCCCGGGGGCTGGGGAACATGGTGGCGAGATTGTTGTCTCTGGCAGCTTAGAAGATCTAGTTAACTCCAAAAAGTCCATAACAGGTTCATATATTTCAGGGCGAACTCAGATAACAGTTCCCAAGAAGAGACGGGAATTCAATTCTAAGAAATCTCTAGTTATTAAAGAGGCTAAGGAGAATAATCTAAAATCCATTGATGTAACTATTCCCTTGGGTCTATTTGTTTCAGTTACTGGAGTAAGCGGATCTGGAAAATCTACTTTAGTTAACGACATCCTCTATTCGGTCCTGGCAAACAAGCTAAATGGCGCACGAATTGTCCCTGGTCGCCATAGGGCAATTACGGGAATCGAACAATTGGACAAGGTGGTGCATGTAGACCAATCACCGATAGGAAGAACTCCTCGTTCCAATCCGGCAACCTATACGGGGGTCTTTGACAAAGTCAGAGCACTATTTGCTGAAACAAGCGAGGCCAAAATTCGTGGATATCAGCAAGGAAGATTTTCATTTAACGTTAAAGGTGGCAGATGTGAAAATTGTGCAGGTGACGGCACGATAACAATTGAAATGAATTTCTTGCCGGATGTATACGTTCCTTGTGAAGTTTGTCATGGCGCTCGGTACAACCGAGAAACTTTAGAGGTTCACTACAAGGGGAAGACAATTTCGGAAGTACTTGATATGCCAATCGAGCGTGCAGCTGAATTCTTTGAATCGATTCCTGCAATCCATAGATATCTGAAAACGTTATGTGACGTCGGGCTGGGATACGTAAGACTCGGTCAATCTGCTCCCACGCTTTCTGGAGGCGAAGCTCAACGGGTAAAACTTGCGACGGAATTACAACGTCGTTCAACCGGAAGAACAATCTATGTACTAGATGAACCAACAACTGGTCTACATTTTGAAGATGTTAGGAAATTGCTCTCTGTTCTGCAACGCTTAGTGGATACCGGCAATACCGTCGTTGTAATTGAACATAATTTGGATGTAATCAAGTGCGCAGATTGGGTAATTGATTTGGGCCCAGAAGGCGGATCGGGCGGCGGCACAGTTATTGTTGAAGGAACCCCCGAATTCGTTGCCAAAGATAAGAGAAGCTATACCGGTAAGTTCTTGGCAAGTGCACTGAAGCCGAGCTAGTTAAATCATGGAAATTAGTTATCGCCCTACCGAAGTTCCAGACGAGCCAGGGGTCTATAGATTTTTTGATGACTCTGGAAAAGTCTTATATGTCGGGAAAGCCAAGTCACTCAAGAATCGACTGAATTCGTACTTTCAGAAGAATGTTCCAGAGAAAACGCAACGCCTTGTCCACGCCGCAAGTCGAGTTGATTGGACGCTAGTCAATTCAGAAGTTGAGGCCCTCCAGCTTGAATTTACCTGGATCAAAGAGGAGAACCCACCCTTTAATGTTCAATTTAAAGATGATAAGTCCTACCCGTATCTTGCAATAAGTATTAAAGATGAATTTCCTAGGCTATTCATTACTCGTAGCGAAAAGGTCAAAGGTGTTAAGTACTTTGGTCCTTACGCACATTCATGGGCCTTACGTACGACATATGACCTTCTGTTGGAAACTTTTCCAATCCGATCCTGTTCGGCCAGTAACTTTGAGAAAGCAAAACGCAGCATGCGCCATTGTCTTCTAGGTGACATTGGGAAATGTTCCGCTCCATGCGTATCACGAGTAAATGCAATTGAGCATCGTGAATCTGTTGATCGACTTATAAAATTTATGGATCATGGCGGAAACGATATTGAAGTACATCTTAAGGAAGCTATGGCAAAAGCTTCCGCAGAAGAAGATTTCGAGCGTGCAGCAAGATTACGAGATAGATTAAACGCGCTGGCGGTTGCTACCGAATCTAGTGACGCAGCTATTTCAGAGTCGATATCAGGAGATTTTATCTCGATACACGATGACATCACCCACTCGGCTGCCTCAATCTTCAAGATTAGAAATGGCAGAGTTGTAGGTTCTAGGTCATGGATTGTCGACAGATCAAACCTATTGGAAGATCAGGATCTGATTGGAGCTACGCTTGACTTAATTTATCGAGACGCAGATATTCCAAATGAAATATTCTTGAATTTATCTATTCCCGATTTGAATGAACTAGCGCAAATCCTCTCTTCGAGGGCGAATCACAAAGTAACGATCTCCATTCCCGAGCGGGGAGAGAAGCTGGAAATATTGAAAACAGTAAAACGTAATGCACAACAGTCGCTGATTCAGTTCTTGAGCAAACGAGCAAATGATGCTGGAGTTTCAGGAAGAGCGCTGGAAGAACTTACTTCAGCGTTGGATTTAGAGCAATTGCCCTTACGTATCGAATGTTTTGATATTTCAAATATACAAGGCACGTCCGTTGTAGCTTCCATGGTTGTTTTTGAAGATGGTCAGCCCAAAAAGAGCGATTATCGAAGGTTTGGTATCGACGACAGAGAAAGGTTCGACGATACGAGAGCAATGCACCATGTAATTACCCGACGATTTAAGAGATATTTAGCGGAGAAAGACTTGCATTTGGGGGAGAACTCAGATGCAACCAGGGCAAAATTTGCTTATCCACCCCAACTCGTGATTGTTGATGGTGGACGTGGACAAGTTAACGCGGCAGCCAGGGCGCTGGCAGAACTTGGTATTACAGATGTTGCGTTAGTTGGCCTTGCAAAGCGTTTAGAAGAAATTTGGTTTCCAGATAGAACTTATCCAGTAGTTCTACCAAGAAACAGTGAAGCCCTCTACTTAGTTCAACGCATTCGAGATGAAGCGCATAGATTTGCGATCACCTTTCACCGCTCAAAGCGTTCGAAATTGATGCTGGAGTCTCTTCTAGATGAAATTCCGGGCCTTGGCGAAACTCGCAGGCAATCTCTTCTTGAGCACTTTGGCTCAATTGCACAGCTTCGTAAAAGTAATCCCACAGAAGTTGCCGCTGTTCCGGGTATTGGGGAGAAAACCGCAACCGCAATATTTCAGGCTCTCGAATCAGAAAATTCAAATTTCAAAGTTGATACTTCAACGGGAGAGATAATAAGTGAAGGTTCTTGACATAGCTAGCATGATTAAGCCATGACCCGTGAAGTTGTTGTCATAACCGGCATGAGCGGCGCCGGCCGTTCTACCGTTGCTCATTCGATGGAGGATGCAGGGTGGTATGTAATTGATAATTTGCCACCACAACTCCTTGGCGCGCTTCTTGAATTGACTGAACAGACTAGTGACTCTGTTGCAGTAGTAATCGATGTACGTGGTCGACAATTCTTCGATCATTTAAATAAAGCGCTGGCGGAGCTGGCAGAACGCGGTGTAAGTCGAAAAATTGTTTTTGTTGATGCATCAGATGAAGTATTAATACGTCGATTTGAATCTTCGCGTCGTCCGCATCCCTTGCAAGGTAACGATCGAATTCTCGATGGGATTGAACGAGAACGTGTCAAACTAAATGAGTTGCGCGGCGGAGCAGATTTAGTCGTTGACACGTCACAACTCAACATCCATCAATTAGAACGTAAGATAAATGAACTTTTCCAAAGTGGATCTTTAGCATCTCTAAAAGTTAATGTACTTTCTTTCGGTTATAAGTTTGGAATACCAGCAGACGCAGATTTAGTTATGGATTGTCGATTCATCCCGAATCCTCATTGGCAGCCGGAGCTGAGACCTAAAAGTGGTTTAGACGTTGAAGTCAGTAAGGCTGTACTTGGGGCGACCGAAGTTCCCGAATTTCTTGATAGATATGTAGCGATGTTTGAAAGTATTGCGCGAGGATATCTACACGAAGGAAAGAAATTTATTACCTTAGCAATTGGTTGCACCGGCGGAAAACATAGAAGCGTTGCAGTTGCTGAAGAGCTTGCCACAAGGTTAAACGGATTAGCAATTGCTAAAGATGGCGAGGTTTCTGCTCACGCCATACATCGTGACTTAGGACGCGAGCGCTGAGTTCGAAATGAGTAAAGTGAAAGTCGTTGCCTTTGGCGGCGGACACGGCCTCGCTGCAACTTTGCGAGCACTCCGTCTGCTCGCTGTAGATATAACAGCGATTGTTACTGTTGCAGATAATGGTGGCTCAAGTGGACGTTTACGTAAAGAATTTAATTCTCTCCCACCGGGAGATTTACGAATGGCCCTAGCTGCTCTCTGCGCTGAAGATGATTGGGGGAGAAGTTGGGCAGAGTTGATTCAATATCGCTTTACTTCAGATGGGGAATTAAACGGGCACGCAATCGGCAATCTATTGCTTGCGGCGCTCTGGGATCGAGAATCAGATCCAGTTAAGGGTCTAGATAAAGTTGGTGAACTTCTCAAAGTTGTTGGTCGAGTATTGCCAATGTCCAACGAACCGCTTGATATCGAGGGCACTTTTAGAACTTGGCAAGGAATGCAAGTTGTTAGAGGACAGAAGGAAGTTGCAGTCGCTAAAGGTCTTCTTGAAGATCTTAAGCTCTTGCCAAACTCGGCAAACCCAACCACCGAGGGCATCGAATCAATTGAGGCTGCCGACTGGTTAATTTTCGGACCGGGATCCTGGTTTTCAAGCGTTCTTCCGCATTTCTTGCTACCGTCGCAACGAGAGGCAATTTGTAGATCAAGAGCCAAGAGGATTTTAGTAATCAATCTTGATGCAAATAGTAATGTGAGTGGAGATGAATTTGCTGGCACTTCACCAGCGGAGCACTTAAGAGTTTTAAGAAGATTCGCTCCCCAACTCAAATGTGATTACGCAATAGCCGATCAATCCATTACTACATCTGGAGGTTCATTTCAAGAACTCTCGGAAATGGTTGAATTGCTGGGCGGTAGATTAATTGTGAGCGATCTCGCAACAAGTTTAGGCAGCAATCAGCATGATCATAAGAAATTATTTTTGGATTTCCGCAACATTATTGCGGATGAAGTGATTAGATAACGCTCGTGGCAATGACTGCATCAGTAAAAGATGAATTGAGTCGACTTTCCGTCTCTAAGCCTTGTTGTCGAAAGGCAGAGGTATCAGCAATTTTGAGATTTGCAGGCGGGCTTCATCTCACGGCGGGCAAGATCATGGTGGAAATTGAATTAGATACCGCTCAAGCTGCCCGGAGAATTCGTAAAGATATCGGCGATATTTACGGACATGAATCAGATCTTGCGGTGATTAGCGCCGGCGGCTTACGTAAAGGAAGTCGTTACTTAGTTCGCGTGATAAAAGATGGTGATGCGCTGGCTCGTCAGACTGGTCTAGTTGATTCAAATGCGCGTCCAGTGAGGGGCTTGCCACCTCAAGTAGTTTCTGCAGGTGTTTGCGATGCAGAGGCTGCATGGCGCGGCGCATTCTTGGCTCACGGTTCTTTAACCGAACCGGGCCGTTCATCCGCTCTGGAAATTACTTGTCCTGGACCTGAAGCTGCTTTGGCATTAGTAGGCGCAGCGCGCCGATTAGGAATAACAGCTAAGGCGCGCGAAGTTCGTGGAGTCGATCGCGTAGTAATTCGTGACGGCGATGCAATCGGAGTTCTCTTAACGAGATTAGGTGCACATGAAAGCGTTCTGGCTTGGGAAGAGCGAAGAATGCGTCGAGAGGTACGTGCAACTGCAAATCGGTTAGCAAACTTTGATGATGCAAATTTACGCAGGTCTGCTCGCGCTGCCGTAGCTGCATCTGCACGAGTCCAACGTGCGCTAGAAATTCTTGGTGATGAGATTCCAGGACACTTACGCGAAGCAGGAGATCTTAGAATTAATCACGGACAAGCCAGTTTGGAAGAGTTAGGTTCTCTGGCGTCACCGCCGATGACCAAAGATGCGATTGCCGGCCGAATCCGCAGATTGCTTGCCATGGCAGATAAACGCGCCTCTGAATTGGGAATACCAGATACTGAGGCAGGATTAACACCAGATTTGCTCAACTGAAGTACGTGCACGTTGATAGAATTCAAGCCCACGACGTTGTGGCAATAATTCCTTAGAACGAGGTTTTAAATGGTTAAGGTTGGTATAAATGGTTTTGGCCGTATCGGCCGTAACTTTCTTCGCGCGGTTATTGCATCGGATGCAAAAGTTGAAATAGTTGCCGTTAATGACTTAACAAGTATCGACACCTTGGCACATTTAATAAAATACGATTCAATTCTAGGTCGGTTAAATCAAGAAGTTTCTTTTGATGATTCATCTTTAACAATTGGCGGTAAAAAGATTCGCGTTTTTGCTGAAAAGGATCCGGCGTTGCTTCCTTGGGGTTCAGTAGGTGCAGATATTGTCATTGAATCTACTGGCAGGTTTACTAAAGCTGCCGACGCCGCTAAACATTTATCGGGAGGCGCAAAGAAAGTAGTCATCTCAGCACCAGCTACTGATGAAGATGTGACACTTGTCTTAGGTGTGAATGATTCAGCTTATGACCCAGCAAAACACAACATTATTTCAAATGCATCATGTACCACTAATTGCCTTGCGCCTATGGCAAAAGTCATCCACGAAAACTTTGGAATCATAAAAGGTTTCATGACAACTGTTCATGCCTATACAAACGATCAAGTAATCTTGGATTTCCCACATAAAGATCTCCGTAGAGCACGCGCCGCAGCGACCAACATCATCCCAACTTCAACTGGTGCTGCAAAAGCAATTGGATTGGTCCTTCCAGAACTTAAGGGGAAGCTAGATGGATACGCTCTTCGAGTACCGGTTCCGACTGGGTCAATTACAGATTTAACTGTGGAGGTTTCTAAGGAAACTTCGGCTTCAGAGGTAAATGCTGTGATGAAGAAGGCGGCAGAAGGTTCACTAAAAGGAATTCTAAGATATACAGAAGATCCGATCGTTTCCGCGGATATTGTCACGGATCCACATTCCAGTATCTTCGATGCCGGAATTACTAAAGTAATTGGCAATCAGGTGAAGGTTGCATCTTGGTATGACAACGAATGGGGTTACTCGAACCGTTTAGTTGATTTGATGACCTTTATTGGAAAGTCCCTATAAAAGTTGTTCTCTGAACTTAAACCCGATGTCGTCAAGGGCAAACGGGTCTTTCTTCGCTGTGATTTGAATGTACCTATTTCCAAAGATGACAACGCACAGTTCTTGATAACGGATGACGGAAGAATCAGAGCTTCGATTCCAACCATCCAATTTCTTCTGGATGCCGGTGCTGCAATCATCATCTGTGCTCACTTAGGCCGACCAAAAGGTGAACGAAAACCTGAACTTTCGCTCCGGCCAGTAGCCATGAGATTATCGGAAATCTTGAAACATGAAGTTAAGTTTGCAGAAGATGTACTCTCTGAAAGCACACAGTCTTTGGCGAAAGATTTAAAGGCTGGCGAGATACTTTTACTAGAAAATATTCGCTTTGAAGCGGCTGAAACTTCTAAGGATGATAACGAACGAAGAGCGCTAGCTGCTAAATTGGCAACCCTTGCTGATTTTTATGTGGGTGATGGCTTTGGTGCTGTGCATAGAAAACACGCTTCTGTTTATGAGTTAGCTCAGTCCTTGCCTCACGCAGCTGGAAAATTAGTGATTGCTGAAGTCTCAGTTCTACAGAAGTTAACGGTGAACCCAGCTAGGCCGTACACCGTTATTCTTGGCGGTGCGAAAGTTTCCGACAAAATCGGCGTTATAACTAATTTACTTAAGAAAGTTGACCGCATTGCAATCGGCGGTGGCATGGTATTCACATTTCTAAAAGCGAAAGGTTACGAAGTAGGGAAGTCATTACTTGAAATGGAATCTTTGGAAACTGTTAACTCAATCCTTAATCAAGCAAGTGAATTGGGCGTTGAGATATTGCTTCCTTCAGATATTGTTGTTGCGCCAAATTTTGCTAATGAATCGCCTTCGATTGTCCCGATTGAAAATATACCTGTCGATCAAATCGGTCTTGATATTGGCCCCGAAAGTGCAAGTACCTTCGCGGCGGCGATTGAATCGTCAGCAACTGTTTTCTGGAATGGCCCTATGGGCGTATTTGAGTTCACGAATTTTGCGCAAGGCACTCGAAAGATCGCACAAGCTCTAACAAGAGTAAATGGCCTCTCTGTTGTTGGAGGGGGAGACTCGGCAGCAGCGGTGAGAAAACTAGGTTTTAAAGATAGCGACTTTGGTTATATATCCACTGGTGGCGGCGCTTCTCTCGAGTATCTTGAGGGCAAGGAGTTGCCCGGTTTAATTGCCTTGCAGTAATTGAACAAAGCGGACAATCAAGGAAAGGGAGAAAGTGCGAAAACCTTTAATTGCAGGTAATTGGAAGATGAATCTGAATCATCTCGAGGCGATCGCAGTTACTCAGAAACTTGCATATTCTCTTGAGGAGAAAGATTTTGAGGCTGTTGATGTAGCAATCTTTCCTCCTTTTACGGATCTTCGATCAGTGCAAACGCTTGTTGATGGGGATCGATTGAGAATCTCTTATGGCGCTCAGGACATTTCACCTGAGAAGTCAGGAGCCTTTACTGGGGATATTTCCGGTTCCATGTTGAAAAAACTGGATTGTAGCTATGTGATTGTTGGACACTCCGAGAGACGTGCAGTTCACGGAGAAAGCGATGAATTATTGAATCGAAAACTTCGAGCAGTTCTTGCAAATGACATGACTCCAATATTTTGTATTGGAGAGGAACTTTCAGTAAGAGAATCTGGGGTCCACGTTAAATATGTTATTGATCAACTCAAAGCGGGCTTGAAGGGTCTACATAAACCAGATTTGAAGAAAATCGTTTTTGCTTACGAACCAATCTGGGCAATTGGTACTGGCAAAACCGCAACACCTGAAGATGCAGAGGAAGTTTGTGGCCAGATTCGCAAAGCATTGATTCAGATTGGGAGTGAAGAAATCTCTCAAAATGCACGGATTCTCTACGGCGGTTCAGTTAAATCTGCAAATATCGTAGACATCATGAGGCAACCTGATATAGATGGCGCACTAGTTGGTGGAGCCAGCCTTGAGCCGGAAGAATTTGCTCGAATCTGTAAGTTCCATCGAGTCATCTAGGGTTTTGAAAAGCGGTAGGCTTACCCCCTCATCCTGTTAGAGAAGGAGCAACACTTGGCTTTAGCGTTATCGATAGCGTTAGTTATCACAAGCATCTTGATGATTCTCCTTGTCCTGCTGCATAAAGGTAAAGGCAGCGGGCTCTCCGACCTCTTTGGAGGTGGGTTATCTTCCACTTATGGTGGCTCATCTGTTGTTGAGAAGAATTTGGATCGAATCACAATCATTGTTGGAGGACTCTGGTTCTCATCTGTAATCGCACTTGGTCTTGTTCTCAAATAAAAGTAATTAGCAAGGAGGAAACCTAAATGGCAGGTGGAAGCGCAATCCGTGGCTCACGCGTCGGCGCAGGTCCTATGGGCGAAGCCGAACGTGGCGAAGCCATTGCTCGTTTTCGAATTTCCTATTGGTGTCTAAATGGTCATGAGACAAAGCCGTCATTTGCCGATGATGGCACTGTTGCAATTCCAGATGAATGGGATTGCCCACGCTGTGGTTTCCCGGCAGGTCGAGATAAAAATAATCCGCCATCACCAATGAAAAATGAGCCATATAAGACTCATCTTGCCTATGTAAAAGAGCGTCGAACCGAAGCTGAGGCAAAGAAGATTCTTGATGCAGCTCTTAAGAAGTTGCAAGCAGACGACGAAGAGTAAGTTAGTTAACTTCTCTTTTTATTTTTGCTAGTCCTTGCCGTTTATCTTTTAAATGAATTCGCATTACTGGCATATTGCGAGAAGAAAGCGCAACGTAATCTCCCTTAGCTTGGGCAAGAATTAATTCCTCAAAATCATAATCAACACCGGGGATTGCAATTTGCCTCTCACTATCAGCGGTTATTTGTAAGAATGTGCCAATCAACGGCCCGCCTTTATGAAATTGTCCGGTGGAATGCAAAAACCTCGGACCCCAGCCAAAAGTGACCGGCTTATTAGACTTATGAGCCAAAAGTGAGCGTAACTCAATAAATTCAGAATCCGTATCACGATTTAAATAGGCCATGATGGCAATATATGAACCACCGGTTAGCCAATGAAGATATTCTGGTATTGATTGCATACTTTTGGGAGCATAAATAATTAAATCGTCATCTTCGTATGCCGGGAGTTGTTCGGCTAATTCTCCAGATAGGCACTTATTTGTAAGTTCCTTTGCCTCAGCAACATTTGGCTGGTTGAAAGGATCCACTTTAAGCAGGTAGCAGAGAAGTGCGGTTACCCACTCCCAAAAAATAAAGTGTGCACCCAGAGTACCAATTATGTATTTGTCAGCAGATCTATGGAATTGAATAGTT
Source organism: Actinomycetales bacterium (assembly GCA_046085985.1). GTDB lineage: Bacteria > Actinomycetota > Actinomycetes > Nanopelagicales > Nanopelagicaceae > MAG-120802. Next base: position 11,692 of record JBJSWS010000206.1, on the reverse strand, counting down.
CCAGAAGTAACATCCATGGAATTATGGAGAACAACTGGCAGGACTCCTTTTCCATCTTTACCAGTCGATTCTGCGATGAGTTGCTCGATCCAATCTGCTATTCCAACGAACTCTGAATCCTTATCAAAAAATTCGGGAAATGAGGATTCGGATTCAGCAAGAGCGGCAGCCACTTGAACTGCCACAGAGTCGTCATGCAAAAAAGTAGCTGCAGCAGTTTCCGCATCGTCGAGTAAAAGCGAGACATCAATTCCGAGTAGCGCTGCCGGCACTAAGCCAAATGCACTCAGCGCACTGAATCTGCCTCCAACATGAGGATTGGCCAAAACGAGCTGTGCGCCAACTTCATTTGCGAAGTGCTCCAGGGGACTGCCGGGATCTGTAATAACTACTAAGTGATTCGCTACGGGCAAGCCCAAGCTAGTTAGACGATCCACAAAAAGTGCTCTCTGAGAAGATGTTTCAATTGTGCCGCCAGATTTTGACGCAATAATTACGCAACTTTTTGCAAGGTCTCTTTGCAGTGCTGCTGACACTTGATCCGGATTGGTGGAGTCAAGAACAATCAACTCTTTACCGTAATGAGCTGCTATAACTTCAGGAGCAAGTGATGATCCACCCATTCCACAGAGAATGAAATTCTCATGTTTATGGGAGCGCGACCATGCCGATAGCGCGTCAAGTTTTGGAAGCAATGTTCTAGAGCTTTCTGGAAGGTCAATCCAATCAAGTCGAATGGCTGCCTCTTTTGCGGCCTTCTCTCCCCAAAGAGTTGAATCTTTCGCAGCTAGCCTTGAAGTTATTGAATTGAGATTACTTATATTACGTGCAGATCCAACGAATCCTGAAATCTCAAGCAATTGAAGCTCTCTCAACGACAGAGATCAGTTCGTTCCAAGGGTTAATGAATTTCTCAATGCCTTCTCTTTCTAATTTAAGCGCAACTTCATCAATATCAATCCCAATCGACTTGAGTTGATTTAAATGCTCGTGTGCGTGCGTAAACATTCCGCTTATTGTGTCGCCGCTAAATCTTTCACTGATTCGCACCGCATTTAAGGTTCCTTCTGGCATAGTGTTAACCGTCTCACTTGCAACTAAGTCCAGAACGTACAGTGTCGGGTCATATGTTGGATCCTTCACTCCAGTGGAGGCCCAAAGTGGTCTCTGCAAATTTCCACCTTGTGCAGATATTTTCTTCCATCGATCACTTGTTTTAACTTCACTAAAGTGCTGGTAAGCCAATCTGGCATTAGCCAACGCGGCCTTACCTCGTAACGAACCATTCATTAAAGAGTCCAGACGAGGATCTATCTCGGTATCTACTCGACTTACAAAGAATGAGGCGACTGAGTGAATCTTTGAAATCTCCATTCCTTTTTGTAGACGATCTTCTAATCCGAGAAGAAATGAATCCAAGACCTCTTGATAGCGCTTCAAAGAGAAAATAATTGTCACATTAATGCTTATTCCGGCGGCAGTTAATGTGCGGATAGCAGCTAAACCCTCAATAGTGGCGGGCACTTTTATCAAGACATTCGGCATCGCAACTTTCTCACAGAGATAAAAAGCTTGCTTTACAGTTTCATCGGCAGAGCGAGCTAATCTCGGATCGACCTCAATACTCACTCGACCATCGACGCCATTTGTTTTTTCAAAGATGGGCATAAAGATTTCACAGGCATTTCTCACATCAGATGTTGTAAGTTCGGTAATGATTTCTTCGGGATTTAATCCTTTACCCGCTAGGGCGACAATGTCATCTTTGTACAAAGAAGAATTTGAGATAGCAGCAGAAAAAATAGCTGGATTCGTCGTAACACCAACAACATGACTTGAGTCGACTAACTCTTTAAGGTAGGTCGCCTTTCCATCTCTTCGTAATCGTTCTCGAGAAAGGTCATCGAGCCAGATTGAGACCCCGGCCTTTGAAACTTTTTCAAGTGACAAGTTCTGTACCGTCCTATTGGTTACGCGATTTTTCTAGAGAACGTTTGGCAGCTGAAATGACATTTTCCACGGTGAATCCAAACTCGGTAAATAACTTAGTGTGAGCTGCTGAAGCGCCAAAATGATCAATCGAAACTACTTCACCTTTTTCTCCAACATATTCACGCCAACCAAGCGCTACGCCAGCTTCGATACTGACTCGAGCCTTAACTTCGGGTGGAAGAACCGAGTTTCGATAACTTTCAGGTTGACGAGCGAACCACTCCAGGGAGATTGCGCTGACAACCTCCGCTCTGACCCCTGATTGCTTCAGTTCAGCAGCGGCCGCTAATGCCAGCGATACCTCTGAACCTGTCGCGATCAGGATTACGTCGGGTTCTTTCACGCCAAGGAGCGGATAGGCGCCCTTTGCTGCACCTTCTGCCGCATTTATGATTTTTCGATCGAGGACTGGAAGGTTCTGTCTAGAAAGAATTAATGCTGCAGGTTTTCTATTTAAGATAATTTCTCGCCAAGCTATAGAAACTTCATTTGCATCAGCAGGTCTAATCACATCAAGTCCAGGCATTGCGCGAAGAGATGCGAGATGTTCAATCGGCTGGTGAGTTGGTCCATCTTCACCTAGACCAATTGAATCATGAGTCCAGATAAAAGTTACCGGCAATTGCATTAAAGCCGATAATCTCACTGCGCCGCGCATGTAGTCACTGAATACTAAAAAAGTACCGGCAAATGGCCTGAGTCCGCCATGTAGCGCCATGCCATTGATAATTGCTCCCATTGCATGTTCACGAATTCCGAAGAAGATATTTCTGCCATAAGGATTGGCACCTTGCATCTTTGAAGAACTTGGCAGAAAGGCGCCGCCACCTTCTATAGTTGTGTTATTACTTTCTGCTAAATCGGCAGAGCCACCTAACATTTCCGGAAATTGTTCAGCTAATTTATTGATAACTTCACCCGAGGCTTTTCTGGTCGCTATCTCTTTTCCGTTTTCAAAATGAGGAAGCGCCTTTTCCCAATTGTCGGGCAGTTCATTCTTGCGCAGGCGATCCAGGAGAGCGGCACCTTGCGGATTAGCAATTTGCCAATTCTTAAATTCGTTTTCCCACCGCTCACGCATCGCACGATTTCGATCGAGTACTTTCCGTACATGATTTTCAATCTCAGGAGGAAAATAAAAATCTTGCGCAGGTAGACCTAGCTCAATTTTTGTCGCAGCAACTTCTTCTGCGCCAAGCGCTGAACCATGTGATTTTGCAGTATTCCTGGCCTTGGGGGCTGGCCAAGCAATCACACTTTGCAGACGAATCAAGGTTGGACGATTCAATTCCTGGACCGCTTGCGCCATGGCTTCCTCGAGGAGGTCACGATCAACATCACCGTTAACTTTTGCTGGAACTTCAATCACATTCCAGCCATATGATCTATAGCGAGCGCTTACATCTTCGGTAAATGCGTTATGAGTATCTCCATCAATTGAAATTCGATTATCGTCATAAATGATTTTTAGGTTACCAAGCGCTTGAGTGCCTGCAAGAGAAGAAGCTTCAGCGCTGACGCCTTCTTGAATATCCCCATCGCTGCAAATCACCCAGATATTGTGAGCAAAGAGACTTGAATTGAAATCACTTGTTGGGTCTAAAAGTCCTTGTTTGTATCGAGCCGCCATCGCCATACCAACCCCATTAGCAATTCCTTGACCAAGAGGTCCAGTAGTTGTCTCTACTCCCTTTGTATGACCAAATTCGGGATGACCTGGAGTTAGCGAGCCCCAAGTTCTAAACGATTTCAAATCTTCAATCGTTAAGCCATACCCGCTAAATAAAAGTTGGATGTATAACGTTAGTGAAGAATGTCCGCACGAAAGAATAAATCTATCCCTACCGATCCATTCCGGATCTTTCGGATCGTGCTTTAAGAATCTTTGGAATAAGGTGTAAGCAACTGGGGCCAGAGACATTGCAGTACCGGGATGACCGTTTCCAACCCGCTGGACTGAATCCATCGCAAGGGCTCGAGCGACTGCAACTGCTTGATCGTCTAGTTCTTCCCAGTCAGGAAGTTCGGTATCTCGCTTCATCTTCGGGTAAGGACATTACCTTTAATGACGATATTCCAGGCTGATAGCCACACGAGAATCGCCCCAAATATGTGAAACCCAACGATTAACTCGGGCAAGCCAGTGAAATATTGAACGTACCCCAAGCCTGCCTGCGCTAACGCAATAAGAAGAAAACTCTTAACTGCCCGACCCATTTCAATCTTTGTATCACCAGATTCACCAAGTTTGATTGCAATAAATAATGCGATAGTCAGTCCAAGTAGCGCAATAACTAGATCTGCATGTATCCAGGCCATCGTCCGTGAATCTAAGTTGAATCGTTCCGCGGCGCTATCTCCTGCATGTGGACCGCTACCGGTGACGACGGTGCCAGCTGCAATAACTAAGACGGAGAGAAGCAAGTGAAAGAAGGCAAGTCTTTTACTTATGGGATTTAGTGAATGCAAAGTTGGCGCTTTCCCATGAATTCGTTGTCGCAGCGAGAGTGCAGCAGCGATAAGGACGATTGAAAGAAGGAAGTGTGCAGCCACGGTTGCTGGATTTAATCCAGTGAGAACAGTGATGCCGCCAAGAATGCCCTGAGCAAGGATTCCAAAGATTTGAATCAATCCCAGCTTGATCCATTTGGATTTCACAATCTTGGATTGCCCGCTCTTAATAATTGCCACCATCAATAGGAGGGCATTTAAGAATAGGAGAAAGGTAAGAAGGCGATTTCCAAATTCAATCCAAGCATGAAGCGGCGCCTCTGGTTGTTCAGGTGTTGGCGTGTAAGAACCGGGCGTGCATTCTGGCCAAGTTGAACAACCAAGCCCCGAACCGGTTAATCGAACGGAAGCTCCAGTTATGACAATCGCAGATTGGGTAAAGACCATCGCGTTGGAAATAAACCGGAGAAATCGCACCCCGAATCCTTGCTCCACAGGCAGAGCCTACGAGGCTCGACTGGCAGTGGCCGACGATTTACGCAACAATTGCGTTGTGAAAACAGCCACCCAAACTGGGGTCGACCTAAAGACCCGCGATCTGGTGGCACGTACCATTTTGGAGTCAGGTCCTTCCACGGCGGTAGCGCTAGCAAAGCGTTTGAAATTAACTCCAGCGGGAATTCGTCGACATTTAGATTCACTGATCGGCGATGGCATTTTGGAGGAGCGGGAGCCGCATGTTCGAAGCGCTCGACTACGTGGCCGACCATCGAAGGTCTTTGTTCTAAGTGATCGTGGTCGTGAGAATTTCGAACATTCTTATGATGATTTAGCGGTATCGGCGCTTCGGTATCTCGAAGATCAAGGTGGCGAACATTTGGTAAATGGTTTTGCTCGTTATCGCGCAGAGGAGATGCAACGAAAAGCCGATATCAATTCTAGAAATGCAACTCGAGTTAACTTCGCTGATAAAGCTGCCGCACTTTCAAAGTTTCTAAGCAAGGAAGGTTATGCGGCTAGCACTCACTCCCATCCAGCGGGCATCGAGTTGTGTCAGCATCATTGCCCAATTGCGCATGTTGCAGCTGTTTACCCGCAACTTTGTGAAGAAGAGACTAAAGCCTTCTCTGCCGTCTTAGGCACTCATGTTCAGAGATTGGCAACGATTGCCCATGGCGACGGCGTATGTACCACATTCATTCCCACATTTAATTCCAATGCAAGTCTTGCTAATAAATCTAGAGAAAAACTTAAAGTCACAAAAGCAAAAAAGAAATCTAACGCGAGAAGAAAAGGGTGAACTAGCGATGAGTCAAACAACACATCCAGAGCTCGAAGGTATTGGTAAATACCAATATGGTTGGGCTGATAAAGATCTAGCTGGTGCTCAGAGCAAACGCGGCCTGAATGAGGAAGTTGTTAAAGACATCTCAGGAAAGAAGAGCGAACCACAATGGATGCTTGATCTGCGCTTGAAAGGTTTATCCCTATTCGACAAGAAGCCCCTTCCTAACTGGGGTTCAGACCTTTCTACAATTGATTTCGACAACATTAAGTACTTCGTTCGCTCGACCGAAAAACAGGCAAAATCCTGGGAAGAGTTGCCAGAAGATATTAAAAACACCTATGACAAGTTGGGCATCCCAGAGGCGGAACGACAAAGATTAGTAGCTGGCGTTGCCGCACAATATGAATCTGAAGTCGTTTATCACTCAATTCGTGAAGATCTTGAGCAACAGGGCGTAATTTTCTTAGATACCGATACAGGTTTACGTGAGCATGAAGAGCTCTTCAAAGAATATTTCGGAACTGTCATTCCTGTTGGTGACAATAAATTTGCTGCGCTAAATACTGCAGTTTGGTCTGGCGGCTCTTTTATTTACGTCCCCAAAGGGGTCCATGTTGAAATCCCGCTTCAGGCTTACTTCCGAATTAATACTGAAAATATGGGTCAGTTCGAAAGAACCTTGATAATTGCTGATGAAGGTTCATACGTTCATTATGTGGAAGGTTGCACTGCTCCCATCTACTCTTCTGATTCGTTGCACTCTGCTGTCGTAGAGATAATCGTTAAGAAGAATGCTCGTGTCAGGTACACGACTATTCAGAATTGGTCGAATAACGTTTACAACCTAGTTACTAAACGTGCGACTTGTGCTGAAGGTGCAACCATGGAGTGGATCGATGGAAATATCGGCTCAAAGGTAACCATGAAGTATCCGGCGGTATTTATGATGGGTCCACACTCCAAAGGTGAGACGCTCTCAATCGCTTTTGCTGGTCAAGGTCAACATCAAGATGCGGGCGCCAAGATGGTTCATGCAGCTCCATTTACTTCTTCAACGATCGTTTCCAAGTCAGTCGCAAGAGGTGGCGGACGTACTTCCTATCGTGGCTTAGTTCAAATTCAAGAAGGTGCGCATCACTCAAAGAGTACGGTCAAATGTGACGCTCTTTTAGTTGACACAATCTCTAGATCAGATACCTATCCATATGTTGATGTCCGCGAAGATGATGTTGCAATGGGTCACGAAGCCACGGTTTCAAAAGTAAGTGACGATCAACTTTTCTATCTAATGTCTCGAGGCTTGACTGAAGACGAAGCAATGGCGATGATCGTTAGAGGCTTTATCGAGCCAATCGCACGTGAATTACCGATGGAGTACGCGCTCGAATTGAATCGACTTATCGAACTTCAGATGGAAGGGGCAGTTGGCTAATGTCATTACCAACTAATTATCTGGCTCCAACTGGACGAGAAGAAGCGTGGCGCTTTACTCCGTTAAAGCGACTCGGCGGACTTCACGATTTGGCAACTCCCGTAACTGATCGAATTTCAATTGATCTAGTAGGTCCTGCGCGTCAGGGGTTTTCGGTAAAACAAGTAGCAGCAACTGAATTGCAACCTCTTTCCAAGAGCGATGATGCAGTAGTTGCGCGATTGAGATCTGAAGTGAAGTCAGTTACGCACCTTAAAATTGATAACGAAGCAGTAATTGCAGAACCAATTTTCTTCAAGCGGAATGTAAATGGTGGAACCGAGTTCTCTCGCTCTCTAATTACAGCTGGTGCGCATAGCAAGGCAACAGTAATAGTGGAGAATTCTGGAGAGTCAATCCTTGGCGAAGAAATCGAGATCAAGCTAGAAGCGGGATCTCAATTAACTTTCATTACATTGCAAGAGTGGGATGAAAAATCGGTTCATCTTGGAAGACACCACGCAATCGTTGGAAGAGATGCGACTTTTAATTCCATTACTGTAACCATCGGCGGTTCTTTAGTCCGGCTGCTACCAACCGTGGAGTATTCAGATCAAGGTGGATCTGCTGAACTTCTTGGTCTTTACTTTGCAACTGATGGCCAGCACTTGGAACATCGTGTTCACGTGGAGCATGGACTTCCTAATGGAAAATCGCGGGTAACTTATAAAGGAATTCTTGCCGGCCAAGCCGCTCGTACCGTTTGGATCGGCGATGTCTTCATCCGCGGCAATGCCGAAGGCACAGATACTTACGAACTAAATAAGAACCTTCTGCTCACCGATGGCGCCAGAGCTGACTCTGTTCCTAATTTAGAGATCGAAACTGGAGAAATTATTGGAGCAGGACATGCCAGTACAACCGGAAGATTCGACGATGAACAACTTTTCTACCTAATGTCTCGCGGAATTCCAATGGCAGATGCTCGTCGCTTAGTTATTCGTGGATTCTTCGGAGAAATTATCGCCAAAATCGGAAATAGTGATGTTGAAGAACGATTGATGACTCGAGTAGACGAGCAACTAGCGAAGGTGGGCGAGTAAGTGTCGATCTCTATTTCACTTTCAGATTTAACTCCCGGGAAGCCGGTAAAGGTTCAAGTTGGCGAAAAGGAGGCTTGTGTTGTTCGAGTTGAAAACGATGTCTTCGCAGTCTCTGATATGTGCAGCCACTCTGAGGCCTCCCTTTCGGAAGGTGAAGTTACCGATCACAAGATTGAGTGCTGGTTACATGGCGCTGAATTTGATTTACGAACTGGTGCAGCGCTTACCCCGCCTGCAACTGATTCGCTAGAAGTTTTTTCCGTAACTCTTGAAGGAAATACCGTAACAATTTCAGAAGGTGCCAGAAACTAATTAAGGAGAAATGATGTCAACACTAGAAATTAAGAATCTACAAGTTGGAGTGGAAACTGAGTCCGGCACTACTGAAATTCTTCGTGGAGTGGACCTAACCATCAAATCTGGTGAAGTACATGCAATCATGGGACCAAATGGATCTGGAAAATCTACCTTGGCTTATTCGATTGCTGGTCATCCAAAGTACACAATCACCGGCGGAAGCGTGACTCTTGATGGCGCAGACGTACTAGAGATGAGTGTTGATGAACGAGCAAAAGCTGGTTTATTCCTTGCGATGCAATATCCAGTTGAAGTTCCTGGAGTATCGGTTGCCAATTTCCTAAGAACTGCCGCTACTGCTCTTAGAGGCGAGGCGCCAAAAGTTCGTACTTGGGTTGGCGAAGTTAAGGAAGCAATGGCAAAGCTTGCAATGGATCAATCATTTGCCGAAAGAAATGTTAATGAAGGTTTTTCTGGTGGCGAGAAGAAACGTCATGAGATTCTTCAAATGGAACTTTTAAAACCGAAGATTGCTATTCTGGATGAAACTGACTCTGGCCTTGATGTCGATGCGCTTCGCATCGTTTCTGAAGGAGTAAATCGAGTAAAAGCAGATCAGAATCTTGGCATCATGCTGATAACTCACTACACCAGAATCTTGCGTTACATCCGACCAGACTTTGTTCACGTTTTCGCCGGCGGAAAAATTGTCGAAGAAGGTGGACCAGAGCTTGCTGAAAGACTTGAGGAAAAGGGCTACGCAGAATACGTAAAGGCTTAGAAGTGGCACTTGATGTAGCGCTCATAAAATCAGATTTCCCAATCTTTAATAGACTGGTTAGAGATAATCAAAAACTGATTTATTTGGATAGCGCCGCAACTTCACAGAAACCTGAAGTTGTTGTAAACGCCGAAAGAGATTTTTACTTTGAGCATAATGCTGCCGCGCATCGAGGCGCCCATCAATTAGCAGAAGAGGCAACTGAACTTTTCGAGGAATCTCGGCGCACTGTCGCGCAGTTCCTTGGCGCCTTGAATAAAGATGAGGTTATCTTCACCAAGTCGGCAACCGAGGGAATCAATTTGGTGGCCTATTCATTAGGCAATGCTGAATCTGGATCAAAGTTTCATATTAAGCAAGGCGATGAAATTGTTGTATCCGAAATGGAACATCATGCAAATTTGGTACCTTGGCAAGAACTGGCACGACGTACAGGCGCCAAACTCCGATGGTTCAAAGTTACGGATGAAGGAAGATTAGACCTAAGCGATATGGATCAAGTTATATCTGCCAGGACTAAATTAGTAGCATTGACGCAACAATCAAATGTTTTAGGAACTATTAACAACTTGAAAGAAGTTGCAGCTAGGGCCAAATCGGTCGGAGCGCTATTTTTAATAGATGCTTGCCAGTCAGTGCCTCATTTTCCGATAGATGTTTCAAAGTTAGATTGTGATTTCTTAGTTTTCTCCGGCCATAAGGCGCTAGGTCCGACTGGCGTCGGAGTTCTTTGGGGCAGAAAAGAACTATTAGATGAGATGCCGCCCTTCTTAACTGGTGGATCAATGATTGAAACTGTGACGATGGAGAAATCGACATATCTTGACGCTCCGAAACGTTTTGAAGCTGGCGTTCCTAATATGGCGCAAGTTGTTGGACTTGCCGCCGCATTGACTTATTTGAAAAAAATTGGAATCGAAAAGATTCACGAACATGAAATGACTTTGACGAAACGCGCAATAGATGACCTCTCCAGAATTCAGAACCTTTCCATTATTGGTCCTAAAAACCTAAATGACAGGGGAGCAGTAATTTCCTTTGCGGTAGAAGGTATTCATCCACACGATATCGGACAGGCTCTTGATCAATATGGAATAGCAGTTCGAACCGGCCACCATTGTGCTTGGCCTCTCATGAAAAGATTCAACTCTGTAGCAACAACTCGCGCCTCGTTTTACTTATACAACGATTTAAGTGATGTTGAAGCCCTAATTAGTGGGGTTGAACGAGCGATAAATTTCTTTCGTGGGAAATAATTATGGAACTAGATAATCTCTATCAAGAAGTGATATTAGATCACTATAAAAGACCAAAAAATAAAGAGTTAAAGCCGAATCCAACTGTGCAGGTTCATCATGTCAATACAAGTTGTGGTGACGAGATTACCCTCAATTTAAAGCTCTCTGGAGATTTAATTGAAAGTGTAACTTGGACTGGAGTCGGATGCTCTATCTCTCAAGCAAGCACATCTGTAATGTCAGAACTCCTTACCGGAAAAAGCTCTTCAGAATCGCTCGATTTGGTCGACGAGTTTCAAAAAATGTTGCAAAGTAAAGGTTCTGATCTTGGTAATGAATCGAGACTAGAAGATGGTGTTGCTTTTGCTGGAGTTGCAAGATTCCCTGCACGTGTAAAATGTGCACTACTTGGATGGATGGCATTTAAAGACGCCGTCTCTCAAGGACTAGAGAGGAAGAGTTAATGACAAACAAGGCTTCACTCGCTGACGTCACTGAGGCGATGAAGGATGTTATTGATCCTGAATTGGGAATAAATGTCGTTGACTTAGGACTAATTTATGACGTTGCAGTAGATGAAGAAAACATTGCAACTCTGGACATGACTCTGACGTCAGCGGCATGTCCGCTTCAAGATGTAATAGAAGATCAGACCCGTTCTGTACTGCAAGATCTCGTCAAAGATGTTCGTATCAACTGGGTGTGGATGCCACCCTGGGGCCCAAATAAGATTACTGACGATGGTCGCGAACAACTTCGCGCTATCGGTTTCACCGTATAAGTTCATTCAAAACTGGCAGTACAGTTAAGGCGTGTCTCAACATGCCATGTGGATGTCGCTTCGTTCCTTAACTTCCGATCAATCTGTTAAAGAGCAGAAGTTAAAAAAAGGAACTGTTGCCAGGATTTTTTCTTACGCAAAACCTTATAAAACTTCAATTATATTCTTCTTAATTACGGTAGTTATCGATGCCGTTTTAGTGGTTACAACCCCCTTAATTTTGAAGAAGTTGATTGATGAAGGAGTGATTCCAGGCGATTCAAATTTAGTGACGAAGATGGCTATCCTCGTTGGTTTTATTGCGATAGCTGATGCAATTTTTAGCTTAATTGGACGTTGGTTCTCATCAA
>JBJSWS010000205.1:0-4292 GCA_046085985.1 Actinomycetales bacterium | reverse complement strand
GACCAATCCTTCCAACGCAGCTTTACTTGTTGCGTAAGCGTGGGTTGTGAAATGTTCTTTTACGGGCGATGTGGCAAGTACCGAGCCAGTTAAAGTAATTGAGCCACCACTTTTCTTTAACAATTTAACGCCTTCACGTAGCGTTAAAAATGCAGTGGAGAGATTTAGCGCCCAGGTGCGATTCCATGCATCAAGTGAGATTTCTTCAACTCTGCCATCGCCAAATTTTCGACCAGAACCACCGACAATTCCTACAACATCAGTTATCTTTCCTAAAGCGCGTTCTGCTGACGTAAAAGCTGAAACACTTTGATCTTCTTCCCGTAGATCAACAGATGAGAAACCTTTTACATTTTTACATTCGTTACTTAAAGATTCTGATTCAGAATCGACGCCGCCAACAATATAAATAGCGTCACCGCGCGCATCAAGTGCACGAATCAGCGCAGCTGCAATTCCACTGCTACCCGTAACTATGACTTGTTTTGCCACATCGGTGAGGATAATAAATGCTTCGGGAAATGTCTATACATTCAAAGCCATGGTTTGATTAGCGCATGAATTCCGAAACGCGCCCCTGGGGACGTTACGAGGTAATCGAAGAGAGCGCATCACATAAGGTGAAATCAATCTTTGTGGCGCCCGGAAAGCGACTCTCATATCAACGCCATAAATATCGCGCCGAACATTGGTTCATTGTTTCCGGCGATGCAGAAGTTACCGTTGATGGAAAAGTTCATAAATTAACGGTAGGAGAATCGATTGACATTGAGATTGGCGCTGCACATCGAATCGCAAATATTGGGCAGAGCGAAGTTAATTTTATTGAAGTGCAAACCGGTACTTATTTCGGCGAAGATGATATTGAACGACTCGAAGATGACTTTGGTAGGGCCGATAAATGAGTGGCTCAATTATCACCAGCGAGATCTCACAAATTCCAGCAGTCTTTGCAAAACTAAATCAGAATCAAGAAGTTTTTGATAAGGCTGCAAGCCAGGTCAAATCTCGAAATATCAACAATGTAATACTTGTTGCTCGCGGCACATCAGGTCATGCAGCGCTCTTTCTAAAGGCGTTAATTGAAACTGAACTTGGACTTCCAGTCGGCATTGCTGCTCCATCTGCGGTATCGATAAATAATGCAGAGCTAAAGTTTGATAATTCATTAGTAATTGGCCTTAGCCAGAGCGGTCAATCACCAGATTTGCTAAGTTACTTAGAGGCTGCCAAAGCCGGTGACGCACTTCTCATAACGATGACCAACGATGCCACCTCGCCGATGGCAAAGCTTGCAGATATTCATATTGATCTATTGGCCGAAAAAGAACGAGCGCTGGCTGCTACCAAGAGTTATTCCGCCCAACTTTTTGCATCACTCAAATTAATTCGCACGTGGCAAGGAAAAGCAACTGACTTTAATGATGCGCCAGATTGCCTCGCTGAATTAATTGAAGATAACAAAATTAGCGATTCACTTATTGGAAAAATTGCCAACTTTAAGAACCTAGTATTTATTGGACGCGGTTTTGGTTATGCAAACGCCAAGGAAGGCGCGTTAAAGATTCAAGAGACTTGCTACCGATTTGTTCAAGGTTATTCAGCAGCTGATTATGTCCACGGGCCTATGGCCGCCGTTGATAAAGATTCTGCGGTATTTGTGATTGCACCAGCAGGCTCGCAAGAAAAAGGTTTATCAAAAGCGGTTATTTCAACAAGAGATCGTGGCGCCGAAATTATTTGGATCGGCAGCGGTGCTTTTAGTCAAGATAATGAAACTCTAATTCCGGGCGCTACATCTAATGATGAGGCGCTAAATTGTGTAATTGATGCATCCTTACTGCAGATACTGGCGGTGAAATTAGCTCTAAAGTTGGGCCACAACCCTGATGTATCGCGTGGATTAGAAAAAATAACTCTTACTTTCTAGTTGAAAGCCTTAGAGTTCAGACATGCGAGCATTAGTTTCCGGCGCAGGTGCACCTGGTGGAATCGGTTTTGCAATTGCCAGCGCACTTAAAGAAAGTGGCGTAACCGTTTTTATTACTTCAACGACCGAGAGAATTAATGATCGAGCCCGCGAGTTAGGTGTTGTTGGATTAATTGCAGATCTAACAAAACCTGCAGATTGCGAGCGAATCATTAAAGAAGTTGGCGAACTTGATATTTTGGTAAATAACGCTGGAATGACAAGTATCAATTCACCACTTGGTAATGATGAAGCCAGCGCTCTAACAGAAGTTACGACTGAAGCATGGCAGAGAGGCATACAGCGAAATCTTGATACCGCATTTAATTTAACTAAGGCCGCGCTACCAGCCTTGCGAAAATCTAATTCTGGTCGAATCATCATGATCGCAAGTGTCACTGGTGGTCTCATGGCAATGGCAAAGCAACCAGTTTATGCAGCCGCTAAAGCTGCACTTGTTGGTCTAACTAAATCAATTGCACTCGATGAAGTAAAGTATGGGATTACTTGCAATGCAGTATTACCAGGTTGGATTGCTACTGATACTCAAAGTACTCATGAGAAGTTACAAGGTATGAAGACGCCACTTGGTCGCAGCGGCAAACCCTCAGAAATTGCTGGATTAGTTAATTGGCTGGCTTCAGAGAGCGCGGGATTTATAACTGGGCAGGCGTTAGTTGTTGATGGCGGAAATTCCATTGCAGAGGAACGTAGTTAATGAAGATCCGTCCAGCTCGAAAAGATGAAGCCCAGATTATTCTGCAATTGATTAAAGATCTTGCAGAGTATGAAAAAGCACCGGATCAAGTTGAAGCTTCAGAAGCAGAGATTCTTTCCACAATTTTTGCCGAAAATCCCAAAGTTTTCTGTGATTTAGTAGAAGTTGATAATGAGATAGCTGGCATGGCAATCTGGTTTCTAAATTACTCAACTTGGCAAGGTAAACACGGAATCTATCTGGAAGATTTATTTATAAGGCCAGAATTTCGAGGAAGAGGTTATGGCAAAGCCTTACTGCAACACCTTGCCAAAATCTGTAACGAACGCGGTTATGGCAGATTTCAATGGTGGGTTCTTGATTGGAATTCACCGGCAATTGAGTTCTATCGCGCACTTGGCGCAGAGGCTATGTCTGAGTGGACGGTCTATCGAGTTTCTGGCAAACCCTTAGAAGATCTGGGTAATTAATTCTTAATTGAATAACCAAAGGCAAGGCTGGCTGCAATAGCAACCCATAATTGATAAGGAATTAATGCGATTCCCATCGCAACTGATGCTTTGAAAGTCAGATATGTAATTGGTAGAGTTAAAAGCGCAGTCAGAGTTAATGAGATTGCCGCGATTTGTAATTGATGTGGAACGTAAAAATTATAGGCCCACGAAAGTGCAAATGACACTGATATTGCAAATGCCGTCAGCCAGACTATTACTTGAGTTCTTGTTAATGTATTAGAGATTCGAACTGCGGCAATTCCTAAAACTACAAAGTTATAGGGCCAGATTAAGCCAAAAATAAAACTTGGCGGTTGCCAACTCGGGCGATTTAATGAGGCGTACCATCCGGGTGAACTATTTACCCAGATACCTGAACCAATTGCATAAATAAAAACTATGGCAACACCAATAATTGCGGCTGCGGTTCGGAACTCCATTGCAGGAGATTAGCCTTATCCAGTGGCCCGTAACCTCATAAGTATCGAGAAGGTCTCGAAAGCCTTCGATGAAGCGCTTTTAAATGAGGTTTCGCTGGGAATTTCTGAAGGCGAACGAATTGGAATTGTTGGCCGAAACGGTGGCGGAAAATCAACTCTTCTTAAATTATTAGCTGGAATTGATCAACCAGATAGCGGGCGAATTACTAGCGCTAATTGGGCGCGGATTGGAATCCTTCATCAAGTCGACAATAACTTTTCCGGACTGGTTCGCGATTTTGTAGTGGGAAGCAAGAAAACTCATGAATGGGCTAGTGATGCGGGCGTCCGAGAAATCTTTAGTGGATTATTCGGTGGATTCTCGAGCGAAGTTTTGGATCGCGCTTACAACTCGCTATCAGGTGGTGAGAAACGCAGAGTAGGAATTGCCAAGTTATTAATTGAGCCACTTGATTTAGTTCTATTGGATGAGCCAACTAATCATTTGGATATTGAAGGTGTTTCCTGGCTTGCTGGACATATTCGCAAGCGCCGTGATTTAGCAGTCGTAGTTGTAACTCACGACCGTTGGTTTCTAGATGAAATTGCCGATCAAACCTGGGAAGTAGTTGGCGGTGAAGTTCTCCAATATGAAGGTGGCTATTCTGCTTATGTATTATCTAAAGCAGAAC
>JBJSWS010000204.1:0-774 GCA_046085985.1 Actinomycetales bacterium | reverse complement strand
CAGCGCAGATAGTGGAATTCCAACAGCGCTGCCTTCCGGCAGATAGCGCCATTTAGTTCCATCACCGCTGTGGTGATCTTCAATCGGCGCACCACATAACGCGATCTGATCATCAAATTGGCGGGCAGTTAAAACATCTTCTCTAGTTACACGGTAATCACCATAAACGCGTCGCGTCTCACGAATTCCTAAAAATGTTGATAGTCCATAAAGTTCTGAATTCTTATAACCGGGAACTTTTGCCTTTAAGAACCGGGCATACTCAAGAGCTTGTTCACGGCCTGCCATCTCAGATTTAGTTAAGAAGAATGGATCTTCGACAACAGATTTAAAGCCATCGCCTTCTGGGGTAATCGAATCAAGTCTTGTCATCACAGTTGCAGTTGTATTTGGCACTGTAGTGATGTGATCTGATCCTTCTCTACGTGGCAATTCAAAACCTTCTTCTGAAGCTTCTACCATCAATTCATGCAACTTATCCTTATTGATGCTTTTACGTTCTGCCATATCAACATTAACCATGCGAAATGTTGTGGTCAGAGTCTGAGCAGGTGAGATATCGCCAGCTCTTTCATAAGGAAGATCTGCCAAATGCGTTAAATCGGCATCACCGCTGCAATCGATAAAGACATCTGCAGCAACAGAATAAACTCCGGCACGATTTGCTAAAACTAAGCTTTTGATGCGACCATCTTTAACTTTTACTTCATGAACCAAAGAATGCAATAACAAATCAACGTTGCTAATCCGCAACAGCCGCTCCCAGGCCACTTT
>JBJSWS010000203.1:0-6457 GCA_046085985.1 Actinomycetales bacterium | reverse complement strand
TTGGCGCCACCTTTTTTATCGGTGGCCCTAGAACCGGCAGGAGGTTTCTTGCCCGGCAGGTACTTTCCACTTAATGCACCTTGGGCAATTGGAGACCAAACTATCTGTCCAATTCCATTTGATTTACAAACTGGAAGAACCTGACTTTCTATCACTCGCCAGAGCATTGAGTATTGCGGTTGGCTTGAAACGAATTTGTTGTAAGACATCTTCTCCTGAATTTTAAGCGCAGAACTTATTTCCTCAGCGCTCCACTCTGAGAAACCAATATAGAAAACTTTTCCTTGCCTGATTAAATCATCGAATGCACTCAGACTTTCTTCGAGTGGTGTCTCGTAATCAAACCTATGGAACTGATAGAGATCAATATGATCAGTTTGAAGCCGCTTTAATGATGCATTGACAGATTCCATTATGTGTTTGCGTGACAAGCCTCGATCATTTTTGCCAGAACCGGTTGGCCAGTAAACCTTGGTTAACAATTCGTAAGATTCGCGGCGCACACCTTTAAGCGCTTTGCCGAGGACGGTCTCTGCTCTAGTGCCTGCATAAACATCGGCAGTGTCAAAAGTTGTAATCCCATTATCAAGAGCTGTTCGAACGCATTTAACGGCTGCATCTTGTTCCACTTGCGAGCCATGTGTTATCCAGTTTCCGTAAGTGATTTCACTTACGTACATTCCCGAACTTCCTAGTCGGCGATGCTCCATTATTTTTCCTCTCCTGACTTTATTTTCTCTAAGGCCGTGGGTTATTTAACGTGCGATGGTACGAATGGTGGTTTGATGACTTTAGCCATCGTTAACTTGCCTCGGATATCTATCGATATTTCTTCTCCTATTGCTATCTCTGGACTAATCAGCGCAAGTGCAATGCCAGTTTTTAGAGTTGGCGAAAAAGTACCGCTAGTTATCTCTCCTATCCTTATTTGATTTTGGAGAACAGGCATACCTTGTCTTGGGATGCCTCTCTCCGTTACAAGTAGACCGCGCAGAATTCGTGAGGCGCCTTCGGCTTTCTCTTTTTCAAGTACCGACTTGCCCCAGAAATTTGATTTTGCCCATCCGACCGCCCAACCCGCATTGGCTTGGACCGGCGTGATCGAAAGTGAGAGCTCATGTCCGTGCAATGGATATCCCATCTCGGTGCGCAAGGTATCCCGTGCGCCACGCCATGCAACTAATCCGCCAACTTTTCGAACCGCTGCCTCCAAAGATTCCCAAACTATCTTTGCATCCTGCCATTTCGGAAGAAGTTCAAATCCAAACTCACCGGTATAGCCAGTTCGACAGATTATTGTTTCGACGCCTGCAACATTGCTAATAGTAAATGACATGTACTCCAAATCTATGTGCAATCCTAATGACTCCAAAACTATGCGCGCATTCGGTCCTTGCAAAGCAAAAACTCCGTAATGATCATGTGCATTTCTAATTTCGACCGAACTATCCACAGTAGAAATTCTTTTCACTACCTCATCGGTATTTGCAGCGTTGGGCACTAAGAGAAACTCTCCGGAACTTATTTTGTAAACAATTAAGTCATCGACAACGCCGCCGGAATTTGGATCGCAGAGCATTGTGTATTGTGCTTGGCCATCGGAAATTTTCCCTAAATCATTTGTAAAAACTTGATTTAGTAAATCAAAAGCTGATGCGCCTTTGACTTGAACTTTGCCAAGGTGCGAAACATCAAAGAGGCCAACATTTTCTCGAACTGAAGTGTGTTCGTTTATGACTCCGCCACCGTTGGCTGAATATTCGATTGGCATCTCCCACCCGCCAAAATCTGCCAATTTGGCACCAGCGGCAAGGTGATAGTCATGTAATGGCGAATATCGAGGCACTCCAATAACCTAGCCCAATGTCAACCATAATTGCGACTGATCAGCCAACTACTTCAGAGGTACTAGTTCTTGGTATCGCCAAAGAGAGAACTGGAAGAGGCAAGATAAAGATTGAGAGCGCGGGCTACAAAGTAGCGCTCGACAGATTAGAGAAGTCGCTATTAAGACTTGGCGCCACAGGAACGCTCGATCAAGTAATTAAGTTGACCGATGATGGAAACCTTTACGTATTCACTGGGCTCGGTGAGTTTGCAGAAAATTACTCCCACGAAGTGCTCCGCAGCGCTGCCGGCGCCGCGGCTCGAAATCTTCTAGGAGAAAAAACAGCCGTCTTTTCACTTCCGCATAAAGATTCATCTGGGTTTGCAGCGATTTGTGAAGGTGCCCTTCTTGGTTCCTACGTCTTTGATGAGTTTAGAGGCTCGACAAAACACGAAAGTAAATCTCCGCTTGCAAAAATTGAAGTTCAAAGTCGATTCGCGAAAGAGAAAACAAGTAAGGCGATACTTAATCGGGCGCAAGTAATTGCAAAATACACATATTTGGTTAGAGATCTTGTAAATACTCCACCGAGTCACCTAACTCCAAAATCATTTTGCGAAAGATTTAAGCCACTTAGCCGGAAGGTTGGAGTACAAGTAGAAGTTCTTGACGAAGGTCAACTTAAGCGTCAAGGCTACGGCGGAATTATTGGTGTTGGCCAAGGATCTGCAAATCCGCCTCGCCTCTTACATCTCTCATACCGTCCGAGAAAGTCGAAACATCGACTGGCTTATGTTGGGAAAGGAATTACTTTTGATACTGGTGGGCTAGCTTTGAAACCTGCTCAAGGTATGGAAGCTATGAAATCGGATATGAGTGGCGCTGCTGCGGTTTGCGCCGCAATTCTGGCGATCGCCGAATTAAATATTCCGATTGCAATTGATGCTTGGGCTCCCCTTGCAGAAAATATGGTCAGCGACACTGCCACAAGGCCAAGTGATGTAATAACTATTTATGGTGGAAAGACTGTTGAAGTACTTAATCCAGATGCAGAGGGTCGTTTAATTTTGGCAGATGCCCTAGTCAAAGCTGCCGAAGTCGGAAATAAGAATGGCAAATTAGATGGCATCATTGATGTTGCAACTTTGACGGGGGCTCAAGCTGTTGCTTTAGGAACTAGAACCAGCGCAGTTATGACTAACAATGAAATATTTAGAGATCACTTCATGAGAAGCGTTGCTAGAAGCGGTGAGAAGTTTTGGCCAATGCCACTTCCGGATGATCTACGGGCATCGCTTGATTCACCTGTTGCAGATATTGCAAATATCGGAGAGCGGATGGGCGGCATGCTAGTAGCCGGACTATTCTTAAAGGATTTTGTTGCGAGCGAGCTCCCCTGGCTCCACTTAGATATTGCAGGCCCGGCCTATAACGAGAAACTTCCTCACGGCTACACCAGCGTTGGCGGTACAGGTGTCGCACTTCGCACTCTTCTCACATTGGCTGAGGACACAGTTAAGCGCTGAGGCTGGCAAGATATCCCTGGGCGAGCAAGAAAGCTCGCGATGAACAGTTCTCTGGAGGTGCGTATGGCCAACTTTGACCTGGTAATTCTTGGCGGCGGAAGCGGCGGATATGCCTGTGCGCTTCGCTCAGCACAATTGGGTCTTACGGTTGCGCTAATCGAGAAAGGAAAAGTTGGTGGAACTTGCCTACACCGCGGATGCATTCCCACTAAAGCATTACTACATGCTGGTGAAGTTGCAGATAACGCACGTCATGCCAATGAATTTGGAGTTAAAGCAGAATTTAAATCAATTGATATGAGCGGTGTTAACGCCTATAAAGATGGTGTCATTTCAAAACTCTATAAAGGTCTCCAAGGATTAGTTAAGTCTCGCGGAATCACTTATGTAGAGGGTTCAGGAAAATTAGTGGCCAAAGATACTGTTGAGGTAAATGGTCAAAAATACACAGGAAAGAATGTTGTTCTCGCAACTGGCTCTTACGCGAAAACGCTCCCAGGATTAGAGATTGATGGTAAATCAATTATCACTAGCGATCATGCTCTAAATATGGATTACGTTCCTAAATCAGTAATAGTCTTAGGTGGCGGAGTCATTGGATGCGAATTCGCTTCTGTCTGGAAATCATTTGGCTCCGATGTAACAATTATTGAAGCCTTGCCACACTTAGTTGCACTTGAAGATGAGTCATCAAGTAAACAATTAGAACGAGCCTTCCGTAAGCGCGGAATTAATTTTGAATTAGGCACCAAGTTTAAGAGCGCCGCTAAAAGTGGCAAAGAAGTAGTAGTTACCTTAGAAGATGGAAAGACCTTCAAAGCAGAATTGCTGCTTGTTGCAGTTGGAAGAGGTCCTGTTTCGGCAGATTTAGGATACGAAGCAGCTGGCGTAAAAATGGATCGCGGTTATGTTCTTGTCGATGAGAAATGCCGAACTAATGTACCTGGCATTTTCGCAGTGGGTGATCTGATTCCAACGCTCCAGTTAGCCCATGTTGGCTTTGCTGAGGGGATTTTGGTCGCAGAAGAAATAGCTGGATTAAACCCTCGACCAATTAACTATGACGGTGTTCCTAGAGTTACATATTCTGAACCAGAGGTTGCATCAGTTGGCCTGACAACCGCATCTGCAAAGGCAAAAGGCTTTGATGTTGTTGAATTGAATTACGATCTGGCAGGTAATGGCAAAGCGCAGATTTTGAAAACTGCCGGTTCTATAAAATTAGTATCGCAAAAGAATGGACCAGTTCTTGGAATCCATATGGTCGGTGCACGAGTTGGCGAATTACTTGCCGAGGCGCAATTGATTTTCAATTGGCAGGCAGAGGCATTTGATGTTGCCCCACTTATTCACGCCCATCCAACGCTCTCAGAGGCGATGGGTGAAGCTCATTTAGCGCTAGCTGGAAAGCCACTTCATGCACATGGATAATCAGCGACTTAAGAAAGAAATGGAGAAGCTGCGATGACTTTTTCGGTAAAGATGCCAGCTCTAGGTGAGAGCGTTACTGAAGGCACAGTCACTCGATGGCTTAAATCAGAAGGCGATCAAGTTGCACTTGATGAACCACTATTAGAAGTTTCGACAGATAAAGTTGATACTGAAATTCCATCTCCGGCAGCCGGCGTTCTCCAAAAGATTGTTGTTGGTGTTGATCAAGTCGCAGCAGTTGGTGCAGAACTTGCATTGATAGCTGACGGAGCAAGCGCTACTCCGCAAAAGGTAGAGAGCGCCCCTCCTCCTAGCCAACCAGCACCGGTAATTCCTGAAACTGTAAAAGTGGAACCGGTAGTTGCTACGAAAACACCTTCGGTCAATAATGAATCGACAATTGTTTACATGCCTGCACTTGGGGAATCTGTCTCAGAAGGAACGGTAACCCGATGGTTAAAGTCCGTCGGTGATTCAGTTTCAGCAGATGAAGCTCTCCTTGAAGTATCTACAGATAAAGTTGATACCGAGATTCCATCTCCTGTTACCGGCACCATTCTCTCAATCGATGTAACTGTTGATTCCACAGTTCCAGTCGGAGCTCGATTGGCAAGCATCGGTAGCCCTAACTCTGTTGTTACAAAACCTGAACCGGTAGTTCAAACGCCGACAGTTGTTACGCCACCTACGGTCGTTGCGCCAGCAGTTTCACCAGTAGTTTCACCAGTAACTGCAGCGCCAGCGAAGAGCTCTTTATTAAGTGATGCGTATGTAACTCCAATAGTTCGCAAACTTGCCAATGAAAATGGAGTTGACCTGTCACGAGTTAGCGGAACCGGCGTCGGTGGGCGTATTAGAAAAGAAGATGTACTTGCAGCAATCAGCAAACCAACAGCTACTGCACCTTCTACTATTCAAACTAATATACAAACTACTATTCAGAGCGCACCCGTACAAAGCAAACAACCGGTTGCGGCATCACCGCTACGTGGAACTACTGTAACGATGTCACGTTTAAGAAAAGTTATCGCAGCAAGGATGCTGGAATCTCTCCAAGTAAGTGCGCAACTAACAACCGTTGTAGAAGTAGACATTACAAAGATTGCTCGCCTACGCGAAAAAGCAAAGAGCGCCTTTGAATCACGAGAAGGGGTTAAACTCAGCTTCTTGCCGTTCTTTGCAGTCGCAGTCTGTGAAGCTCTAAAGGTGCACCCAGTGCTTAATGCTTCAGTTGAGGGCGATCAAATTACTTATCATGCAGCAGAACATCTCGGAATAGCTGTCGATACTGATCGTGGATTGCTCGTGCCGGTAGTACGTGATGCTGGAGATCTAAATATGGGAGGCATTGCCAGAAAGATTTCTGATGTCGCACTTAGAACTCGTGATAACAAGATCTCCCCTGATGAATTGGGTGGCGGTACTTTCACTATTACAAATACTGGTTCGCGAGGCGCGCTATTTGATACGCCAATTATCAATCAACCACAAGTTGCGATTTTGGGAGTCGGCTCAGTTGTGAAACGTCCGATGGTGGTCAAAGGTGAAGACGGTGGCGAAACAATTGCAATTAGATCGATGGTCTATCTTGCGCTTTCATATGATCATCGAATAGTAGATGGGGCAGATGCTGCGCGATTCTTATCAACTTTAAAAGAGCGACTTGAAGAAG
>JBJSWS010000202.1:0-2023 GCA_046085985.1 Actinomycetales bacterium | reverse complement strand
GAAAAATACGCGCTTCATCTTCTGCCATCCGGAATTCTTACGCCAAGTTGTGTTCCAGTAATTGGTAATGGCGTTGTTATCGATCCTGCGGTCCTATTACAAGAAATCAAAGGACTTAATGAACGCGGCGTTGATACCTCAAAGTTAAAAATCTCTACCAATGCACACCTCATTACTCCGTATCACCGCACCATCGACAAAGTTTCAGAGCGCTTCCTAGGTAAAGCAAAGATCGGTACAACTGGTCGCGGAATTGGCCCTGCTTACGCCGACAAAATTAATCGCATCGGTATTCGAGTCCAAGATTTATTTGATCCATCAATCTTGCGCCAGAAATTAGAAGGTGCGCTCCGCGATAAGAACCAGGTACTCATCAAAGTCTTCAACCGTAAAGGAATTGAAGTCGATGATGTCTTAGCTGAGTATCTAGAGTTTGCCGAAATCTTGCGACCTTATGTTGTTGATACCTCGCTCCTTTTAAATCAGGCACTTGATAAAGGTGAAGTGGTTCTACTGGAAGGTTCGCAAGGCACACTTCTTGATGTTGATCACGGAACTTATCCATTTGTTACCTCTTCAAATCCAACAGCAGGTGGCGCATCGACTGGATCTGGAATTGGCCCCACAAAGATCACTCGCGTTATCGGAATTGTTAAGGCCTACACAACTCGCGTTGGTTCTGGCCCATTTCCAACTGAATTACTTGATGATGCCGGGGAAAAACTCCGCGCGGATGGCGGCGAATTTGGCACCACAACTGGTCGCGCTCGTCGCACCGGTTGGTATGACGCGCTGATTGCGAGATATGCGGTGCGCATCAATGGCCTCACAGATTTCTTCTTAACCAAACTTGATGTCTTAACTGGTTGGGAGAAAATCCCAGTCTGCGTTGCCTATGAAGTAAATGGAAAACGCGTAGATGAATTACCAGCATCACAAACTGATTTCCATCACGCCAAACCGATCTATGAATATTTGCCAGGCTGGAGCGAGAATATTTCTGGTGCGAGAAAATTATCTGACCTACCTAAGAACGCCCAGGCGTACATCAAATTCTTAGAAGAAGTATCTGGTGCGCCAATGAGCGCAGTCGGAGTCGGCCCAGGTCGTGATGAGACGATTGTTGTAAAGGATTTCATATGAGAGTCCTGGTAACCGGAGGCGCTGGATATATCGGCGCACATGTCTGCGATGCACTTGTTGCCGCCGGCTACCAAGTTCGCATCTTCGATGATTTCTCAAATGGCCTCGAACGTCGGACCAAGAATTTCAAAGATATCGTTAAAGGCGATATCACCGATCGCACCGCTTTACTAAATGCAATGGTTGATGTTGATGCGGTTATCCATCTGGCAGCAAAGAAAGCTGTTGGAGAATCTGTAGAAAATCCACTTAAGTACTACACCAATAATGTTGGCGGAACTTTAAATCTGCTCGCTGCGATGTCTCTGAAAAGCGTTAAGAAAATTGTCTTCTCATCATCAGCTGCGGTTTATTCACCAAATGATAAGCCGGCGATCGAAGAAACCGATCCGACCGTTCCACTTTCACCTTATGGCGCCACCAAATTGTTATCTGAAGAGTTAATCAGCAAAGTGGCAAAAGCTGAAGGGATATCCGCAATCTCGCTCCGCTATTTCAATGTAGTAGGAGCAAGCAAGATTGAATATGGCGATAATTCAAAAGATAACTTAGTTCCCAAAGTCTTTGCTGCATACAAAAATGGCCAAGCGCCAGAAATCTTTGGTACCGATTATCCAACTAAAGATGGCACTTGTATCCGTGATTACATCCATGTTGCAGACCTTGCCGATGCTCACGTAGCAGCTCTCAAAAAAGTAGAGAGCACAATGATTGATGCAATCTACAACGTTGGCTCTGGTTCTGGATATTCAGTTAAAGAGATGATGGAACAGATGTCGGCGTCCATGGGCGTTTCATTAAACCCAAAGAATTCACCAAGGCGCGCCGGTGATAGCCCACAATTAATCGCTTCAATCAAAAAGATTGAACGAGATCTAGG
>JBJSWS010000201.1:0-784 GCA_046085985.1 Actinomycetales bacterium | reverse complement strand
ACCGTATTGATAGAACTACCGGTTGCGGTTAATAAAGTCTGGTTTCCAAATGATTTATTTCCATAATTAGATACTTCGTATGGCCGGCCGATGAAATCATCGAAGATCTTTGGACTATCACCATCCCAGACAGTTTCCAGTGAAATACCTTGTTCTAGCGCTGCAATCAGCGCAAACGGCTTAAAAGTTGATCCGGCTTGCGTAATTGCCTGAGTTACATCATTTAACTGGCGCTCTAAATAATCTTTTCCACCAAACATTGCAACAATTTCACCGGTGCCAGGGCGAATAGAAATTAACCCAATATGTAAGTCATCTGGAGCTTTTTTGGGAGCTTGATTAAATACCGCAGCTTCTGCTGCTGTCTGCGCATCTTTCTCGAGTGTGGTTCGAACAATTAAGCCACCGACCATTAACTCTTCATCAGGGAAGCCAAGGTTATTTAACTCTTTACGGACCGCTTCAATTAAATGTCCCTTATTTCCGGCAAGTTGACCGGTTGAAAGTCTTGGCCGAATTGTCGGAAGTTTCTCTAGGTATCTCGCTTCATCTTCTTTACTTAACCAACCTTCATCAACCATATTTGCAAGAACATATTTATATCGAGCATCTAACCGCTCTTTATTTCCCTCGCGATATTCAGGGTCGTAGTAACCCGGTGAGCGCAGGATGGAGGCGAGAACAGCAGCCTGCGGAATTGTTAGCTGGTCTACGCTCTTTCCAAAGTAGACCTGCGATCCAGTCTCAACGCCATAGGCGCCGCGACCAAAATAAATTGAATTTA
>JBJSWS010000200.1:0-697 GCA_046085985.1 Actinomycetales bacterium | reverse complement strand
GAAAAAGCTAATTTGGAAGAGTTGGTTTATAAGGCGATGCAGGCTGCGCGCGATAGGTCGATTGAATTAGGTAATTAAGAACTTAAAACTTCATCGGCATCGATGATGCGATATGAATAACCTTGCTCAGCAAGGAAACGTTGGCGATTCTGGGCAAAATCTTGATCAATAGTGTCGCGGGCAACTACTGAATAGAAACGTGCGGTGCGGCCATCTGACTTGGGGCGGAGGATTCGGCCAAGGCGTTGGGCCTCTTCTTGGCGAGAACCAAAAGTTCCAGAGACTTGGATAGCAACTGATGCTTCTGGTAAATCAATAGAGAAGTTTGCGACCTTAGATACAACGAGGCATTTGAGTTCGCCGGTACGGAATTTTGCGAAGAGTTCTTCTCGTTCTTTAATCGGGGTATCACCTTTAACGATTGGAACGCCAAGCTCTGCTGATATTTCATCAATCTGATTTATATATTGGCCAATAATTAGAGTTTGGTCTTGAGCATGTTTCTTAGCCAGGGCTAGGACAACATTCTTCTTGGTTGCTGTTGTGGAGCAAGATCGATACTTATCTTCTTGTTCTGCAGTGGCATAAGTAAGTCGTTCGTGATCGGTAAGAGTTACACGAACTTCCACGCAATCTGCTGGGGCAATATAGCCCTGGGCTTCGATCTCTTTCCAAGGAACATCAAAACGCTTTGGGC
>JBJSWS010000199.1:0-2125 GCA_046085985.1 Actinomycetales bacterium | reverse complement strand
TCAACTTTGCGAGTCATTGATGAGCGAAGGCTCTTGATGACTGCTGCGCTCTCGGCCCGGGATGATTGATTAAGCATCAAATCTGCGATCAACGCCTTGCGATCATCTGAATAAAGCTCGATAGTCGCGGCAATAATCGTCCAAAATGGCAGGGCCATCATCATGATTACGCCGTAATGGATACTCTCAAAAATAATAAATTGCAGAACGGTTAGCTCATCATGCTGGGCCATGTTTAAGAGAACTGCAATCGAGGCATTAGACCCACCTCGAACTAAGCCCAGAACCAATCCAAGAAGAACTACGTAATAACTAGGTACCGGCTCAATTTCTCGCTTGCGAAATACCGTCAGATCAGCGATCAAATAAACCAAATAAAAAGGTATTAGTGAAAGAAAGCTAACGATGGTCCAGCGCCAAAAGATCCACCAAGAGGCAAAGCCATCTTCATTAAAGGGAACAGCAAATAGCAAAATAGGAAATGTATAAAACATTACGACCCAGGAGACCGACCATTTGCCACCGAGGATCGAATTTAATCGACTGTTAGTCATCTCTTGCGCTCTTAGAGCCAGTCAAACTGAAATATAACTTTGATATTTGAACCCGCTGATTTGATGCGGCGCTCTTTGGAAGCTTTAACTGTGTAACCAATCGAGAAATTGTTTGTTCGACCGATTTCTCAGTCACACTTCTTATCTTTGCAATCTCTTTATTAGATTTTCCTTGCGCAATTAATCGCATAGTTTCTAATTGTGAATCCGTTACGCCCTCTAGCTTTGGGGAAACCGGATTCTTATTGCTGACCTTATTTCCTTTAGATACATTCTTTATCGACTTCAAAATGGCACCAGAAAGTAATTCCACATCACCAACTGCCCGCTTTACTAGATACTCGGTACCAATCGGAGGCGATGGAATCTTTGGATGCAACAACCGCGGGTCTTCAAAAGTTGTAAGAATTACGATTCCGGTGCCTGGATAATTTTTTCGAACTGCAATTGCAAAATCCATTCCGGTTGGACCTGAACCAAGATCTAAATCAACAATTACTGCATCCGGTCTTAATACTTGAACGAATTTCATTGCTGGTCCAATTGCAGCTGCTTGTCCAACAACATCCATTCCTTGCATCTGCAGTGCGCTAATAACAGTTGAGCGCGTGAAGTCATCATCTTCAACAACAATTACACGAAGACGCGACATGGGTTACCTTCCCGTTGCAACGTTCACCCAAGTGGGTGAATCAATGGGTGACACCTAGGAAAAGTCTATGGAAAAACCCATAAAAACCAGCGAGAGCAGGCACTAAGACATAGGGAAAACCCAGTATCCGACTCATGGGTTACGCATAGGAACTTGCCAGTTCAAGTCGATTTCTCACAAAAAGAGTTTCCTTCGCATAAGCAATTTTGCCTTTATCCAGGAAGGTCAAAGCGATGCGAATCGGTATGGGTACATCCCCTCGTATTCGCGCGCGCATTTTTATTGCGCTATTCCTATTTATTTCACTCGCATTCTTAAATACAAATCTTGCAAATGCAAAAGAACCGTGGAAGCCGCTTGGAAAATCTGGAGCCCAGGGACCGCTACGTGTTTATCAAGGTGTTTTTACAACAACAGTTCTTTCACAATCAGGTGCAAATGGTCCAGTTAATGGCCCAAAACTTGGCAATGCCGGCGAAGCTTCCGATGTAATTATCATCGGCGGAACAAGTGGAACTGGTTACGGATCCGGAACTGGAACCGGATCCGGACCACAAGGTCCACGTGGTCTTTCAGCTTATGAAGTTGCTGTTAAAAATGGTTTCGAAGGAACAGAAGTTCAATGGCTTGCAACATTGCGCGGACCATCTGGTCCTGAAGGACAAATTGGAACTGTTGGAATTCCTGGACCAACTGGACCAACAGGTGCAACCGGTGCACAAGGTCCTGCCGGCGCAGGTGGCGGTGGAGGTGGCGGTGGTGGTGGAACTGGAACAGCTGGACCACAAGGTCCAACTGGAGCATCTGCCTATGAAGTTGCATTAGCAAAAGGTTTTGTCGGAACAGAAGAAGCTTGGTTGGAATCTCTAAAAGGAACACCTGGAACACCTGGAACACCTGGAACACCTGGAACACCTGG
>JBJSWS010000198.1:0-4107 GCA_046085985.1 Actinomycetales bacterium | reverse complement strand
GGCAAAGTCACCGCTATTAGACCCGCACAGATGAGCGCGGCCCCAACACTTGAAGTTGAGATCTGGGATGAAACCGGCGGTGTAACTCTCCAATTCTTAGGAAGACGTGAAATTGCTGGACTTGAAGTTGGTGCAACCATGCTTGCTGAAGGAATGGTCGGTGAGCAGAACGGTGCGCTAACGATTCTTAATCCTTCATATGAGATTCAGGCTTGATAAAAATGTGTACTTTTTGTATGCAATATTCTTGATAATTCTCACAAATGGCTAATCGATTAATAGTTCTCCCCACTTACAACGAGGCCGAGAATCTCTCTATTCTGATACCAAGAATCTTCAAACATCTTCCTAATACTTCTGTACTAGTCGTTGACGATGGCTCTCCTGACGGAACTGCAGAAATTGCCAAATCTCTTCGTAATCAATTTCCGAAATTAGAAGTTATTAATCAAGGAATTAAGGGTGGCCTAGGTAGCGCATATCGCTTTGGATTCCTATGGGGCTTATCTCGTGACTTTGATGAGCTAATTGAGATGGATGCCGATATGTCACATCGGGTGCGAGACCTAATAACAATGCTCGAAATGAAATCTCGAATCGGTGCCAATTTAGTAATTGGTAGCCGCTGGATCAGTGGCGGTGAGATTTTGAATTGGTCAAAAGGTCGCGAACTGCTCTCCCGTTTTGCTAATAGATATGTACGTACCCTGCTTGATCTACGGATAAACGATGCAACTAGTGGTTTTCGGGTTTATGACGCGCAGCTTCTAAGAGATATCGATCTTTCATCAATTAGAAGTGAGGGTTACACATTTCAAATCGAGATGACACGAGCGGCTAGAAAAAACGGAGCTAAAATCGTTGAAGTTCCGATTACTTTTCGGGAGCGTGAAAATGGCGCCAGCAAGATGTCCCGTGCCATAGTTCTTGAGGCAATTTTCTTAGTAACCATCTGGGGCTTAAAGCGATTAATTAAAGTTAAGTAATTTGGCGGTGGCGGTGGGATTTGAACCCACGGTTGAGTTTCCCCAACACGCGCTTTCGAGGCGCGCTCCTTAGGCCGCTCGGACACGCCACCGTGGGCGACTATACGCGAGGGTTAACGTTGCTCGGAAAAGAACTCTTTTAAAAGTGCAGCGCATTCATCTTTTAAAACATCTGAAATAACTTCAACTTTATGAAGTGCACGTGGATCACGTAGCAGATCGCAAGTTGAACCAGCAGCGCCAGCTTTTGTATCCCACGCGCCAAAGACAACTCGCGGAATTCTGGTTTGCATAATTGCACCCGCACACATTGCACAAGGTTCAAGTGTTACAACAAGTGTGCAATTATCAAGGCGCCAAGTTCCAAGTGATCGCGCAGCAGAACGAATCGCAACAATTTCTGCATGGCCAACTGGATCGCGTAGTAATTCACGTTGATTAGCGCCAAGTGAAATAATTTCGCCCTTTTCATTTAACATCACAGCACCAACTGGAACATCAGCACTTGCTGTGGCAGCAAATCTGGCGCGCTCGATAGCCGCGCGCATCGCGGGTTCGTAATACATTTATAGATTCTCGACAATCTCCAAGAACTCATCGCCAAATCCTAGTTGGCGCGCGATGACTTCTAATTGTTCATCAGGATATTTTTCAGAATCATCACAGATCATCTGTAAATCCATCGCATCAAGACCAAAATCGCTAAAGAGCGTTATATCTCCGGCTGGTTCATCAGCATCATCTTCTTCAGGTGAATCGATATCCAGAAGTTCTAGAACTTCAGCTGCAATTTCATATTCAAGAGCAGACATAACATCGCTTAAAACCATCTGCATATTTTCGCCAACTTGTCGGATTGCAATAAAGAATGAATCATCAACAGCAAGAAAAGCGATTGCACCACCATCAACTTGTTGTGCACGAAGGGCATCTAGTGCGATTCCAATATCTTGAATCGCATCATCAGGTAATCGCGAGAGATTCCATTTTCCTTCTTCACGCCAGGCAAGTACCGCAAATTCCAAGGTTTCGTTTGCCATCTCACACCTCCCCGCGCTGAAGAAATGAAGCACCTCATAGTTCCACCGATAAGTGAGGTAGTAAAGTGCCGCCATGAGAGTGCTAGTAGCTGATCATCCGCTTATCACTCATAAATTGACGGTCCTGCGTGACAAAGAGACTAATTCGCAAGTCTTTCGCCACCTTGTTGAGGAGCTTGTGACGCTTCTTTCGTATGAAGCAACGCGCGAGGTAAAGATTCATCCCGTCGATATCGTCACGCCTGTTGCGCCAATGAAAGGTGCGATGCTGGCAACGCCTCGTCCAGTTGTTGTTCCAATTCTGCGAGCTGGTCTTGGAATGCTAGAAGGAATGATGCGAGTTCTTCCAAGTGCTGATGTTGGTTTTCTTGGAATGGTTCGTGATGAAAAAACTCTGCAAGCCTCAACATATGCAAATCGTCTGCCAGAAGATTTAAGTGGTCGCCAGTGCTATGTATTAGATCCAATGTTGGCAACTGGCGGAACGCTAGTTGCTGCAATGAATTACTTAATCGAGCGTGGTGCAAAAGATATAACCGCAATTACTTTACTGGCAGCGCCCGAAGGCGTTAAGACAGTTGAGCGGGCATTTGAGAATTCAACATTTCCAATAACTGTCGTAACTGGTGCACTTGATGAAAAATTAAATGAGCATGGCTATATCGTGCCTGGCTTGGGTGATGCCGGAGACCGCCTCTACGGAGTCGTTTAATGGCAAGCACTTCTCCGGGTTATGGCATAACCATTCGTGTTGAAGGTAAACCTGAGTTTCAACCAGTTGCAGAGATAACAACAATAATTACTCGCGAGGGCGCAATGATCACCGCGCTCGATGTCGCTGAATCACAGATTGATAATGTTGTAATCGATGTTACCTGTGATGCCGTAGACCAAAGCCATGCTGACAAAATAACGGCGGCACTTTCAGCTTCGCCAATACTTCATGTTCGTAAAGTTTCTGATCGAACTTTCTTACTTCATCTTGGTGGCAAAATTGAAATTCAATCAAAAGTTCCGCTAAAGACCCGTGATGATTTATCTCGTGCTTACACTCCTGGTGTTGCTCGAATCTGTCAGGCGATTGCGAAAGATCCCAGCGATGCTCGCCGCTTAACAATTAAGCGAAATACCGTTGCTGTTGTTACAGATGGCTCTGCCGTTCTTGGATTAGGAAATCTTGGTCCAGCCGCGGCGCTGCCTGTAATGGAAGGAAAAGCCGCGTTATTTAAGCGCTTTGCCGATGTTGATGCCTGGCCAGTATGTCTTGATACCCAAGATGTTGATGAAATCGTTCGGACAGTTCAATTAATTGCACCGGTATATGGCGGAATTAATTTAGAGGATATCTCAGCGCCACGTTGCTTTGAAGTCGAAGCGCGGTTACGTAAGTTATTAGATATCCCAGTTTTCCATGATGATCAACATGGAACCGCAGTTGTTGTATTAGCTGCGCTGCGAAATGGTCTTAAATTAGTAGATAAGAAGTTAAGTGATTGCACAATCGTCTTAAATGGCGCAGGTGCTGCCGGTACTGCAATTGCCAGATTATTGAAATTAGCTGGCGCTAAAGAGATTATTGGTTTTGATAGCGAAGGTGTAATCAATAAGAAGCGCAAAGCAGATAATGAGATGCGCAAATGGTTTATCGAACAGTGCAACACCACCCAATTTGATGGCACTTTGTCACAGGCTATGAAAGGCGCAGATGTCTTTATTGGCGTCAGCGCGCCCAATGTTCTAACTGAATCTGATGTGGCTTCTATGGCAGAAGGTGCAATTGTTTTTGCGCTAGCAAATCCAGATCCAGAGATCGATCCAGTACTGGCCCGCAAACATGCTGCAGTCGTCGCAACTGGACGAAGCGATCAACCAAATCAAATAAATAATGTTTTGGCATTCCCAGGAATCTTCCGCGGCCTACTTGATGCCGGCGCCAAGAAGATTACCGATGAATTATTGGTGGCCTGTGCCGAGGCGATTGCAAGTTGTGTAAGCGATGCCCAATTAAATGCGTCTTTTATTGTGCCAAGCGTCTTTGATCAAAATGTTGTTAAGGCTGTTGCTGCTGCGGTTAAGGAATG
>JBJSWS010000197.1:0-2658 GCA_046085985.1 Actinomycetales bacterium | reverse complement strand
ATTTTTTCAGTTGTTTTTGATCGCAGGATCAGATCAGGAATGAGCCGGGGCAGAAACGCGTGATCTGTTTCGGCTGGCCATTTCATATGTTCCTGCGCACTGACATCCCAGTTTTTTAATTGCATCTGATAAAACTTTGCCATTTTCGCGAGAGACAATTTCAGCTAATTGATCGGCTTCTGCGACCATGATTTCAAATGCTTTACGTAAAATTTCTGCACGAAAACGCGGTGCAGTCTTTGCCCATTCTGGAAATGCATTATGAGCAGCAGTAACCGCAGCATCACATTCTTTTTCACCAGCAATTTGTATTTCAGCGATGATGCTGTCATCGCTTGGATCGCGAACAGGAACGGTTCCAGAACCTTTAACCCATTTACCATCTATATAAAGCTCGGTTTTTAACTGCATAAGGGAGAGCATACGCGTGAAATAAAGAGGCGTAGAATTGGGCACTACCGTGGCTAAATCCTGGACCGATAATGCGCCTTCACCAAAGGCGCTTTCAGAACATGCCCATATGCCAGATCCCCTTTCATATCGAATAAAGAAGTTTCTTCTTGGGGCGCCACTTAACCGTCACACCTTGGGCCATCAAAGATTAAAGAAGCGTTACGCCCTCGGAGTTCTTTCCTCCGATCCAATTTCATCTTCAGCTTACGGAACCGAGCAGATTCTCGTTGGATTAATCCCGGCATTCGGTCTTGCCGCATTCTCATTATTGATGCCAATGACCGCTGTTGTTCTAACAGTTTTGGTAATAATTACGCTCTCTTATCGAAATGTAATTTCAACTTATGTTCACTTTGGTGGCGCGTATATCGTCGCACGCGACAACTTTGGAACGGTTACAGCACAGATTGCAGCCGTTGCATTAATTATTG
Organism: Actinomycetales bacterium; assembly: GCA_046085985.1. Classification (GTDB taxonomy): domain Bacteria; phylum Actinomycetota; class Actinomycetes; order Nanopelagicales; family Nanopelagicaceae; genus MAG-120802. The sequence goes on along the minus strand of JBJSWS010000197.1, from coordinate 1,774 downwards.
ATTACATCGTTACCTTGGCAATTCAATCAGCAGCTGGTGTTGCTGCGATTGTTTCGGCTTTTCCAGAACTCTCTTCATTTAAGATTCCAATGGCAGTTGGAATCATTCTCTTTCTCACCTTTGGAAATCTGCGCGGTGTAAAAGAGGCGGGCAAACTATTTGCCCTTCCTACATATCTATTTATTTTCTCGATGTTCACGGTATTTACGATTGGAATTATTCGAGATCTAAATGGCTCGTTGCCAGTCCTGGCCACCGATATCCCAGGAACTCTGCCTCTTGGTGAAGATCAAGGTCTGCTGACTGCTGCGGCAATCTTTATCTTGCTACGCGCTTTTGCCAACGGCGGTTCTTCACTTACGGGCCTTGAGGCAATTTCTGATGGCGTTGGTTTATTTGAAAAACCAGAATATAAAAATGCCAGACGCACTCTGGTCATCATGGCCTCAATCCTGGGAACACTGGTGCTGGGAGTCTCTTACTTTGCGCACAAGATTTATGCGATGCCATATGAAGATGAATCACCGACTGTTATTTCTCAAGTAGCGCAGGCAATCCTTGGCGATAGTGCGCTAGGCAGCGCCTTCTTCTTAATTGTGCAAGCTGCAACGATGTTAATTTTATTTGCAGGCGCAAATACAACATTTAGCGCATTCCCCTTGGTGGTTAATTACGCAGCGATGGATGGCTATCTGCCACGTTGGTTAACTAAGCGTGGCCATAAATTAAATTTCTCAAATGGCATCTTGGTGCTATCTGGATCGGCCTTAGTTCTTCTCTTTATTACCGGAGCATCAGTTAGCTTCTTGGTTGCGTTTTACGCACTTGGCGTATTTACCGCATTTACGATCTCTGGCCTTGGTATGGCCAAACGTAACTGGCTTGGCCGCGAATCTAATTGGCGAGTTAAGTTTGTTATTAATGGTCTAGCCGGCGTTGTTTCTCTAACTGTGGTCATTATCTTCGCAATTGTTAAATTTACTGAAGGCGCATGGGTAATCATCATCCTTGGTCCAATTTTGGTGGTTGCATTCCTTCGCCTACATCGCAGATACGAAGCTGAGAAACAAGCTCTGGTAATCAGAAAAGATCAAGAGCGAGCAACAACAATTACTCGACATGATGTCACAGTTCTTGTTGATGATGTTGACCTTGCAACAATTGGAACTGTTCGTTATGCCAGATCTTTAAATCCAAGAAACCTCCATGCAGTTCACTTTGTTTTGGATGATCGAAAGGCCGAACAGATTAAAGAGGCGTGGATGAGTAATCACGCCGTTGATGATGTGCCAATCGAATTTATTGATTGTCCAGATAGAAGACTTGCTAATGCTGCCGTTGATTACTCGATCAAAGTCACAGAGCAACCAGATGTTGAACTAACTTTGCTATTGCCACGACGTGCATATCGTGGATTCTGGGGTCGATTACTTCACGATCAAACAGCCGAAGAAATTGCTAGCCCGATATCGCAATTGCCACGAGTTGTAGCAACGATTGTTCCTTTTGATATCGACCGCCTACTTTCTGGTGAGATAAAGACCGCCGTAAAGAGCGAACCAGCTCCGATAAAGCCATTTGAGCCAATGCGTGCAAAGAGTGAATGGACTAAAAATTCTGAGAAGGTAATCCATTACCAAGAAAAAATGATGCCGATTGGAAAGATTCAATGGCGCAAACGAGCACATGTTGCTGGCAAAGTCACCGCTATTAGACCCGCACAGATGAGCGCAGCTCCAACACTTGAAGTTGAGATCTGGGATGAAACCGGCGG
>JBJSWS010000196.1:0-12035 GCA_046085985.1 Actinomycetales bacterium | reverse complement strand
GAAAGAAGTGGGAGTTCACAACTACTCCGGTTATGTCGACGTATATCTCCGCAGTCGTTGCTGGTCCTTACGCACATGTTCATGATGAGTATCAAGGCTCCAAGAAAATTCCACTAGGAATTTACTGCCGCAAGTCCTTATTCGAACACCTTGATGCCGATGAGATCTTCCTTCTCACAAAACAAGGTTTCAAATATTTTGAAGAGGTTTTCGGATTGGCATATGCCTTTGAAAAATATGATCAAATTGCAGTTGTTGACTTCAATTGGGGCGCAATGGAGAACGCTGGTTGCGTAACTTTCCGGGAAGAACTCCTGGTCTTTAGATCCAAAGTCACTGAGCGGATGTATAACGCCCGCGCCAACACAATCCTCCACGAAATGGCCCATATGTGGTTTGGAAATCTCGTGACTATGAAATGGTGGGATGATCTCTGGCTCAACGAATCTTTTGCTGAATGGTCTTCCTATCTTGCTCTTGTTGAGGCCACAAAGTTCACAAACTCTTGGACCGGATTTAATGCTGAGCGAAAGAACTGGGCTTATCGCCAAGATCAATTAACTTCTACCCACCCAATTGCCACCGATATGGTCGACATTGAGACTGTAAAAGCCAATTTTGACGGCATCACATATGCAAAGGGCGCATCTGTTTTACAACAGCTAGTTGCTCATGTGGGTCGCGAAAATTTCATCGCTGGACTTAAAACGTATTTCGCAAAGCATGCTTACAAGAACACCACACTGCGCGATCTCTTAAGCGAACTTGAAATTACCAGCGGTAGAAAGTTAGACCCGTGGGTTGCTACTTGGTTACAGACAGCTGGTGTAAACACTTTGAGACCAGTTCTCACAATTAGTGACGGAAAGTATGCAGAAGTTGCGGTTAAACAAGAGGCTCCGGCAATTCCTGCTGGTTCAACAGAACTTCGCCCTCATCGCATGGCAGTCGGACTTTATGACCTGCAAGGCGACGCGCTAAAACTTCGTAAGTCTGTGGAACTAGATGTTGCTGGTGAATTAACCAAAGTAAGCGAACTTTCTGGAGAAAAAACCGCTGATCTACTTTTGATTAATGATCGAGACTATACATATGCAAAGATTCGCTTTGATGACAACTCTGTAAAGACTTTAAAGACCCATCTAGGTAAAGTAACCGAAAGTCTTCCCAGAGCTCTTTGTTGGTCTGCTTCTTGGGACATGCTTCGCGATGCTGAGATATCTGCTTCTGACTTTATTGAAATCGCAATCGCAGGACTGCCCGGAGAAAATGACGTTACAACAGTCACCGCAATTGGAAATCAATTACTTTCCGCAATTGAAGTTTATTCGGCGGCAAAAAATCGTGACCAGGCTCGAGAAAAAGTTGCAAACTTAATCAGCAACTTACTTGACCAGGCAAAACCTGGAAGCGACCTCCAGCTGCAATACGCACGTATATTTGCATCTGTTGCGCACACTAAAGAACACTGCGACCGAGTTCGCGCCTTACTTGAAGGCAAATTAACTGGCTTGGTAATCGATGCTGATTTCCGCTGGTCATTATTGATTTCACTAGTCGAACGAGGACTCTCTTCAGTAAGTGAAGTTGATGCAGAGCTAGAGCGAGATAACACGCTCACCGGACAACTTGCTCATGAACGTTGCTTGGCGGCTTTTCCAAATCTAGAAGCAAAAGAGGCGGCCTTTAAGAAAGCCACGGAGAATTTTGAAATCTCCAACTGGACTAGGCTCTCTGCTATTCAAGGGTTCGCAAGGCCATTACATCGCGATTTTCATGCCAAATTTATTGATCGCTACTTTGCATTGATTCTGGATACCTATAACACAAAGTCCTATGAAGATTCATCCAACATCATTGATCTGCTCTTCCCTACTTATGTAACTACAGCCGATACATTGGCAAAGACTAATAATTGGCTCGAAACTTTTGGTAAGGATGCTCACCCAACGCTACGAAGACACGTAACAGAGGCGAAAGATTCGTTAGAGCGAGCGCTGCGCGTACAAGCTGTAGATAAGTAAATCTACTCGGAAATATAAGTAAGAACTTCTTCCTTATATTTCTTTGCGCGTGCTTTCTTTAGGTTTTCACTTGCAACCACTAGCAACCAAACTGCTAGGAATATTCCGACAGGTGCAACAAAAAACCAGATAAAAGCCTCTAGAAATGGAAGTGGTTCACCAGGCATCGAGCCATCTTCATTAAGAAATAGATTCATGTGGCAATTCTATGCAGTGGCTGCTGCCACGCCAAACGGTTCTAAATATGGAACCCATCTTTGGTCGGCACGACCAGTTCCAAGAATTCGCCAAGCGGCACCAACTGGTTCTCTTGGTACGGAACGTAACCGCCATCCCAATTCCTTTAGCGTTTTATCAGCTTTAAGGTGATTGCATTTATGACATGCACTTACAACATTTTCCCAAACGTGATCTCCACCCCGACTTCGAGGAATTACATGATCAATCGAAGTAGCTGTTGCAGCGCAGTAAACACATCGTCCGCCATCTCGCGCAAAAATGGCTCTGCGAGAAAGTGGAACTGTATGGCGATATGGAATCTTCACAAATTTATGTAATCGAATTACTGCAGGAAGAATTAATGAACCAGATGCATAACGAAGTTCGATTCCGGAATCTTCAACCATCGTTGCACGATTATTTAAAACTAAAATGAGCGCGCGTCTATCAGAAACGACACCTAGTGGCTCGTAGGTGGCGTTTAGAACTAATGTCCTTCTCGTCGCTACCGACAAACTAAACCCCTTTGTTCGACGCGTGGCTCGCGCCGTGGTGGAAATCCTGCCCGAACTAACTGCAAATTGTGCGGAATTTGGGTCAATTTCTTATAAAGTCCGGCTCAAATGGAGCTTCAATTCAGCGGGCGCGAACTTCTCGACTGGTTCCTAGGTGCCCCAGTTCGCATACTGGTCATTCTCATAATCGCCCTATTCCTCCAACGAGTCGCAACTCGAGCCATCACAAAGACCCTTGGCAAAATTGCAGAAGCTGATTTCATACCGGGCGAGAAGACTCAAGTCACAAGGCAGCGCGAACGCGCTCGTACCGCGGCTTCGGTTCTAAATAGTTCATCTAAAGCTCTAATTGGTCTTATCTCTGGCGCAATGATTCTTGGTGAACTTGGCGTTGATTTGGGTCCACTTGTTGCTTCGGCTGGCGTTGTTGGTTTTGCAGTTGGCTTGGGCGCGCAAACAATAGTTCGAGATGTTTTTTCAGGCATCATCATGTTGATTGAAGATCAATACGGAGTCGGCGATACCGTAGATGTTCTCGATGTAAAGGGCAAAGTAGAAACAGTTGGTCTTCGAATCACAACTGTTCGTGATCGAGCAGGGACGCTTTGGTATTTAAGAAATGGCGAAATTTTAAAAGTTGGAAATTTATCTCAAAAGCGCCGCGGCTGATTAACCATAGCTTCTGCAGCAGAAGTTAGATAACTCCATAACTCAGTTTTTAATTCTGAACTCAACTCTAACTCTGCCACAGCAGATTCCATATTTTTTAGCCAGGCGATTTTTTCTACCTCGCCAATTTCAAAAGGCGCATGTCTCATTCGCAATCTTGGATGACCGCGTTGCTCGCTATAGGTTGTTGGACCACCCCAGTACTGTTCAAGAAACATCAATAATCTCTCTGCGGCCCCCTTTAGATCATCTTCCGGATACATTGGTCGCAAAATCGGATCGATGCTGACCAGGGCATAAAAATGTGAGACCAATTTTTCAAAGGTTTCATGGCCGCCCATCTCATCGAATTTGCTCATTTATTAATCCTTTGCGACCAAACTCCTAAAAATGTAACCGGGATAGCAGCAACAAGGCAGAGCCAGCCATAGGAAAGTGTTCCGATGATTACTCCTGCTAGCGCGCCACCTCCGGCGCCAGAAAGGTTCATTACTAAATCACTTGCGCCTTGAGCAGAGGTTTTCATTTCGCTAGAAACGCTCTCGGCCAAGAGTGCCGAACCTGCAATCAGAGTGCATGACCAGCCCAGCCCAAGAAGAAACAAACCAATTCCTAATGTGATTGCATCATCGGCCATCGCGAATCCAGAAATTAATGCGGACAATAAGAGAATCAGAACACCGATTTGAATAGTTCTTATTCGACCAATTCGATCGCTAAGTGAACCGACAATCGGTGAAAAGGCATACATGCCAAGTACGTGAATACTTATAACAAAGCCAATAATCGTTAATGTGACATCAACATGAGCCATGTGGACTGGAGTCATAACCATGATCGAAACCATTGCCACATGACCAATCGCGATTGCGGCAATAGCAAATAGAGCTCTTTCATTGGTTCGAATATGAGCTAGCGCATGTTTTGTGGACTTTTTAGCAATCTGCGAACTTAAGTTTCGTTCTTGCGCTAGTAAGAATGGATCTGGCCTTAAAAAGAATTGAATTACCAGTGTTGCAAGAAATAAAGTTATCGCGGAAATTACATAAGGACCGACCAGTCTCGGCAAACCAAAATTACTTGCCAAATTTCCAGATGGTTCCATCATGTTTGGCCCAAGCACAGCTCCGATAGTCAGCGCCCAAACAACAAAGGAAAGTTGTTTCGCTCTAGTCTCATTTGTTGCCAGGTCAATCGCAGCAAAACGAGCTTGATAACCGGCAGCTGATGCGGCGCCTACGCAGAATGTTCCCGCCAACATAAAGAAAATATTTTCAGTTGTACCACCCAAGATTGCAAGAAGTGAACCGATTACACCTGATAGATAACCAACTGACAATGCCAATCTGCGACCGCCGCGCTGCGTGAGTCGAGCTAATGGCAGAGCTAATGCGGCAGCTCCGAGGACTGAAGATGTCTGAGCCAATCCAGCCAAAGTTTCCGAATCGGTAATAGATGAAACTAATAATGAACCAGCGGCCACAGTTCCGGCTACGCCTAAACCATTTAAAACTTGAGCCGATGCTAGAACTCGAACTGTTCTGATTTCAGTTTTCATTTAGTCTCATCCAAACGCCACAATCTGAAGGAAGTTCATTTCCAGAAAAAGGAGAGCTGGAAAGCAAAATTTCACCATCAGGCAATGGAAATGGAGCCCCAAAATTTATGATGCATGCAAAATTATTAGCGCGTTTAAAGGCAAGGAGTCTCTCCCCAAGATTTAGCCATTCCATCTCTCCATCACCAAGGCCGGCTTCATTTGATCGAATAAGAAGCGCTTTGCGATATAGCTCTAACGTTGAATTCGTATCTTTTTCTTGAATAGAAACGGCGTAGTTTCCCCACCAAGATGGTTGTGGCAACCAACTACCTTGATTGCCAATATCTATATTTGTAGAGAAACCAAATGCAGAATTTGCATCGTTACTCCACGGAATTGGGACGCGGCAACCATCTCTACCTTTATCAGTGCGATTAGACATTAACCAACGAGGGTCCTCTAGACGATCTTCTGGAATATCTCTAACTTCTGGAAGTCCGAGTTCTTCACCTTGGTAAATATAAGCGCCACCTGGAAGTGCCAACATCAATAGCGCTCCTGCCCGGGCCCGTCTAATTCCAAGTTCGATATCAAGTTTGGTTACATCTCCATGCCGATCAAAAGTTGTTTCACCGCGCCCAGGTTGCAAACCAAGGGCAAAGCGATCGACAGATCGAACTACATCATGATTATTAAATACCCAAGATGCAGGTGCTCCAACTTCCTTTATTGCCTTAAGTGATGAATCAATATTTTTCTTCAGTTCATTTACATCCCAGAGTGAAGTTAGAAAATCAAAGTTAAAAGAATTGGCAAGTTCATCTGGACGCAAATAGAGCGCAATCCTTGACGCCGGCGAGACCCAAGCTTCGGCAACTGCCATTCGATCGCCTGGATAAGAATCAAGAATCTTTCGCCATTTTCGATAGATTTCATGGACGCCTTCTTGATCCCAAAATGGCATTTGTTGCGCTGCCAGCATTTCTGGCGTAGCCGAATCTTTTTCCAATACATCAGGTAAACCCGGTGCCTTAACCATTCCGTGCGCAACATCAATTCGAAACCCGTCTACGCCGCGATCAAGCCAGAAGCGCAAAGTTCTCTCGAAATACTCATTTACCTCAGAGTTCTCCCAATTGAAATCTGGTTGTTCGACAGCAAATAAATGCAAATACCACTGTCCTGGCTTTCCATCTTTTTCAATCACTCGTTGCCAAGCGCTGCCACCAAAGATTGCTTGCCAATTATTTGGAGGAATATCGCCATTTTCGCCTTTGCAGTCTCTAAAGATGTAACGATCTCTCTGCTTCGATCCGGGAGCTGAATTGATTGCTTCTTGAAACCAAGAATGTTGATCTGAAGAATGATTTGGCACGATATCAATAATCACTCGGATCCCAAGTTGATGCGCTTCTTTAATCATCATTTCTGCATCATTTAAAGTTCCGTAGTCAGGTTCAATATTCATATAGTCAGCTACGTCATATCCATGATCTTTTTGGGGTGATGGATACCAAGGTGTAATCCAAATTGCATCTATACCCAATTTCTTAAGGTATCCAAGGCGAGATCTGATTCCACCGATATCGCCCTTGCCATCGCTATTGGAATCTGCAAACGATCTGATGTAAATCTGATATGTAACAGCATCACGCCACCAAGGCCTGGCGCTTCTAGATTCCAACAATTACTGCTCCTGAATCAGATATTTTTCGAGGAACTTTCGTTCATCCTCATTTAGCGCTCTAGATTTAGAAACTGATTTATCAACACCCACCTGTACTGTCTTGACCCGAGCACAGAGTTCGTCGCCATTGCGAATTTCATAAATCATTGAAAAAGATGAGTTGCCAATCTTTTCTACCCAAAGAGCAACATCAACATATATTCCACCTAATGTAATTCCTTTTAGGAAATCAACTTCAGCTCGAGCTACCACCATCTCCATCAGACCAGGAATTTCACCTTTGGAATGATGTTGCATAAAGGACCATTCAAACCTTGCTTCCTGTGCCAACGTTAGATACTTGGCATTATTTACATGTCCCATCGCATCTAGATCATCCCAGCGGACAAATGCTTTGTGGTGATACTTCATCGAGTTAACTTTCTGTAGGTGACGCGATGAGGCCGTGCTGCTTCTGGCCCAAGTCGCTCAACTTTATTCTTTTCATAAGATTCAAAGTTTCCTTCAAACCAGAACCACTGGGAATCACCTTCGTAAGCCAGGATATGTGTGGCTACGCGATCTAAGAACCAGCGATCGTGCGAGATCACAACTGCGCAACCCGGAAAATCCAACAGTGCATTCTCAAGAGAACCCAGAGTTTCAACATCTAGATCATTTGTTGGCTCATCAAGGAGAAGAAGATTTCCACCCATTTTTAGCGTTAATGCAAGATTCAAGCGATTTCTTTCGCCACCAGATAAAACTCCAGCTGGTTTCTGTTGATCAGGACCTTTAAAACCAAATGCAGATACATATGCGCGGCTTGGCATTTCGACCTGTCCTACCTTCATAAAATCAAGTCCATCCGAGACGACTTCCCAGAGTGATTTCTTTGGATCTATTCCAGAACGTGATTGATCGACATAAGAAATCTTTACGGTCTCGCCGACTTTGATTGAACCTGAATCTGGCTGTTCTAAACCGAGAATCATTTTAAATAGCGTCGTTTTACCTGCGCCATTTGGACCGATAACGCCGACAATACCATTTCTCGGAAGCGAGAAAGTTAAGTTATCAATAAGTAATTTTTCGCCGAAGCCTTTACTTAAGTTTTCAACATCCACAACGATATTTCCAAGACGTGGTCCCATAGGAATTTGAATCTCTTCAAAATCAAGTTTCCGTGCTTTCTCAGCCTCGGCCGCCATCTCTTCATATCGAGCAAGTCGAGCCTTAGATTTAGCCTGTCGACCTTTGGCATTCTGTCGAACCCAATCTAATTCTTCTGCTAATCGCTTTGCGCGTTTGGCATCTTTCTGACCTTCAACCTTTAAACGGGTGGCTTTGGTCTCAAGATATGTGGAGTAATTACCTTCATATGGATAAGCGCGGCCTCGATCTAGTTCCAAGATCCATTGCGCAACATTGTCCAAGAAATAACGATCGTGAGTAATCGCAACAACCGTACCTTCATATTTTGAAAGAAATTGTTCCAGCCAGAGAACTGATTCTGCATCGAGGTGGTTTGTTGGCTCATCAAGAAGAAGTAAATCTGGTTTCTGCAATAACAATTTACATAGCGCGACGCGACGTCGTTCGCCACCAGAAAGTACTTTTACATCTGCATCTGGGGGTGGGCAACGAAGCGCATCCATTGCCTGCTCAAGTTGCGAATCTAAATCCCAAGCATTTAGGTGATCTAGTTTCTCTTGCAAAATTCCCATCTCTGCCAATAGCTTGTCGTAATCTGCGTCCGGATTTGCCATCTCTTCTGAAACTTGGTCAAAACGTTTCTTGAGTGCCATAGTTTCCGCGACACCTTCTTGCACATTTTCTAAAACCGTTTTTGTTTCATCAAGTGGTGGCTCTTGCAGAAGAATTCCAACTGAATATCCAGGAGTTAAATATGCCTCACCATTTGATGGTTGCTGTAAACCAGCCATCATTTGTAGAACTGTTGATTTACCTGCGCCATTTGGACCAACTACGCCAATCTTTGCGCCAGGCAGAAACATCAATGTCACATCATCAAGGATTACTTTGTCACCGTGCGCTTTACGCACTTTTTTCATCGTATAAATGAACTCTGCCACGAGGCGAAACCCTATCGGTTGCTCGGTAGAATTCGTGCACGGTCGTTGCGCCCGTAGCTCAGTCGGATAGAGCACCCGCCTTCTAAGCGGGTTGTCGCAGGTTCGATTCCTGCCGGGCGCGCCCAGTGCCGTTAAATTTCTAATCTCTCTAGGGCGGTTACCAAAGTTTCATCGCTTTGAATTTGCGTAGCGTTAAAATCCAATCGCGGCTTGATCTTATTTTCTAATCTGAAAATCAAATGATTTGCTCCAGTTAAGTCGCCCAATAAGAGCAAAGCAAATGCTTCCCTACCAATTCGTGCCAATAGATCGCCACCTCGTAACTCTTCAGTTAATTCATGGGCGCATCTTGTTATTTCATCTTCACTCAAACCCGATAATTTAATTGAGATAAGTGCCAACGGTTGTTCTCTCCGGCTGGCCCAAGCCTGCAAACGGCGAGCGCTCTCATAAAAATAGAATGGCGTCATCAAGCCAGTAAGTGGGTCGTGAATTAGTTCACTCATACTCCAACCCTGCCGGGCCTCAATCGGAAAGAGAACGCAAATCTCATCCCCTATTCTTCGGCTATGCGCATTCGTCGCGTTGCAGCACTACTTGTAAACCTAGAAGCGCTCTTCTTAATACTCCTTGCGGTCTACCTTTTTATTAGGTCTGCTACATCTGAATTAACCGAACTCGATGCGATGATTGCCGAAATACTTTTTCTGTTAGTCGGTGGCGCCGGCCTCTACTTTGCCGGACGCGGCATGGTTAATTCCAAGAGATATGGCCGGGGCGCAATCGTTATGGCAAACCTAATTGCTCTGGGTGTTGCCTACTACATGATTGATGGAGACCGACTCCTTTGGGGAACTATCCTTGGCATCACCGCCGTTGCAACTGGCGGACTTGCAATCGCCGCAACGCCAGTGGAAGGTTTAAAGAATGATTGAGACAGATATGTCGATTGATCATCTCTCAGAAACCTCAATCAAAAATGCAAAAGATTTAATTGCAGGCGCTGCTAAATTAAGAAAACTTGGTGAAAAATCTAATCGCAGGCGGATTGCCAGATTATTTAAAGATAGTGGCGCAATCGAAGCCACCATCACACTTACTGATGAAGTTATGCGAATCAGTTCGCCAAGAGCCGCAACCCGATTACTGCGCCGAGCTGCCGCAAAAGCATCGATTCGTGGGTTCGGGTTAATCAACTCTCTTGGAATTCGTTTTATTGCACTGCTATCCCCAGTCCTTCCAGGATTCATAGTCAAGATCGTTCATTGGAGAGTTCGCTCTTACTCAAAGGATTTAATCCTCGATTCGCGAAGTGAAAAGCTAAGTAAACACATTAAGAAACGAAGTGCCAGCGGTGTTGCACTAAATATAAATGTCATTGGAGAAGCTGTGCTTGGACATCAAGAAGCTGAAGATCGCTTCCAGTCCATCGTCGAGATGATTCGCAGACCTGAAGTCGGATATATCTCGGTAAAACTCTCAGCCATTGTGGCGCAACTTCTAACAGTTGATGTTGCCGGCTCACAGCATCGAGCTACCGAAAGACTCCGTGAGCTCTATCGCGAGGCAGATGCAAATAATGTATTTATCAATCTTGATATGGAGGAATACCGAGATCTTGCGATGACGGTGGCTACTTTTAAATCTGTTCTCGATGAGCCAGAGTTTTCTAAGACCAATGCTGGAATTGTTCTTCAGGCTTACTTACCCGAATCGCACGAGGTATTTCTTGAATTATGCGAATGGTCTAGAGAGCGATACGCAAGAACTAAATCTCACATAAAAATCCGTATCGTTAAAGGTGCAAATCTTGCGATGGAGCATGCCGAAGCCGAAATGCATGGCTGGTCCCCTGCGCCATACAGAAGTAAGGCAGATGTCGATGCCTCTTATTTACGACTAGTAGATATTGCTCTTCGAAAAGAGAATTCCAAAGCGGTACGTATCGGTATTGCATCACACAATCTTTTCCATCTCTCTTGGGCCCTTGCTGTTGCAAAAGATCGCGGCGTATTGGATCAGATGGATGTTGAGATGCTGGAAGGTATGGCGAATGCCGAAGCGCTATCACTTACTAAATCAGGACATCCTGTTCTTTTATATGCGCCAGTAACAAAACCAAATGATTTTGCCGCGGCCGTTGCTTATCTAGTTAGACGCTTAGATGAAAATACTTCACCAGAAAACTATCTTCGTGCCGCATTTGAAATTGGCCAGAATCAAAGTGTTTTCGAAGATCAAGAGAGCAGATTTCGTAGATCTCTTGATGAACGTCACACCATCAGCACCAAATCACTTCGCCATATCCCAGCTTCGCAAAAGCTCGACAGCGGATTTTCTAATCACAGCGAAGCAGACCCGACAGATCCAAAGTTTCTAACCGAGCTTCATAAATCTCTTAAACGCTTTAAAAACGTCAAAGACTGGGAGATTCCAGCAGTTATTGGCGGTAAAGAGTATTTCGAAGGTGAACTTGAAGAAGGAAAAGATCCATCAGATGGTGAGCGAATTTGGTATCACTACGCAGTAGGAAATAAGAAGCTGGTTGACAGCGCAATTAAAGCTGCGAAAAACGCCCAAGATAAGTGGAGTTCTCTTTCAATTGAAGAACGCGGTGAAATCCTTAACGCAGCGGCAGAAGCTATGGAGCGCAATCAGAGCGAAACTATTGCGGTAATGACAAGAGATGCTGGCAAAACAATCGCTGAAGCTGTTCCAGAAATTAGTGAAGCAATTGATTTTGCAAACTTCTATGCACACTCCGCACGCGACTTTGGACCTTCAACTCCTCTTGGAACAATTCTTGTTGTCCCGCCTTGGAACTTCCCTTATGCAATTCCGATGGGCGGAGTCTGCGCAGCCCTCGCTGCTGGCAATACCGTAATTCTCAAACCAGCTCCAGAAACTGTTGCCACCGCCTATGAAGTCGCAAGTCATCTTTGGGAAGGTGGCGTACCAAAAGATGTCCTTCAATTCTTGCCGATGCGCGATGATGAAGATGGCAAGTATTTAGTTACGCATCCAGATATTAATGCCGTAATCCTTACCGGATCATTTGATACTGCGGCACTGTTTACTAGTTGGCATCCAGAGATCAATTTGCTTGCCGAAACCAGCGGCAAGAATGCGACTTTAATCTCTGCCTGCGCCGATATTGATTCTGCAGTAAAGGACTTGGTTCAATCAGCATTTGGTCATGCCGGCCAGAAATGTTCAGCTTCCTCGGTTGCGATCGTTGAGACTTCGATTTACAACCATCCATCATTCTTCCGCCAATTAAAAGATGCTGTTTCCTCGCTGCAAGTG
>JBJSWS010000195.1:0-497 GCA_046085985.1 Actinomycetales bacterium | reverse complement strand
AGACTTGGATACCCGAAGCAAAATTTATCGAGCTCTTACATGATGAAAATGGCATTTCTATAAGCAGGCAAGACGAGGGCGTTTATTCACTGGCGCTGGGAAGTCGAGCTCCACTAAGAGAACATTGGGAAAAAATTAGCTTCGAAAGAAACTCTCTTTGGTTATCCAATCGTGAATTTGCCGAACAAACCGATTGGGAAGCCCATTACCTACACCACGAAGGTGCGCCCACCTTTACATTATCTGAAAAGAGAAATGATCCTGAAATCGGTGAATTTATAAAGGCGAATGCTCCGGATCTTTCCGTTTTTCCAGGGAACAAGGAGATTGTTCATTGGAGTACTCTGATTGGTTCGGAGAATCAACTTCTTGGCGTTGCAGCAATCTGTAAATGGGAATCTGGTAATCATGTGATTGCTTCGGTGGCTACAGAGAAAAAGTTGCGCGGGCAAGGACTAGGTGCAAAGTTGGTAGAGGTTATTAAAAGCGATCTTGCC
>JBJSWS010000194.1:0-3257 GCA_046085985.1 Actinomycetales bacterium | reverse complement strand
GTGTTGCTTATTTAACTTTCCTAGCGCCTGCTCTAATTGCCTCAGCCGCAATCTCGGCAGCAATTGATGAAACTATGTTTCCAACTTTAGAAGGTTTTAAATGGCGAAAGACTTTTTATGGTGCAAATTCTGCGCCTCTCACCGGAAATCAAATTGCTTCCGGGGTCTTTATCGCAGCAATGGCGCGGGTGTTTTTTAGTGTCACTTTGTACTGGCTTGTTTTAATCGCTTTTGATGTTCTAACTATTAATAGTTGGCCCGTAATACTGGTTGCAGCGCTTGGCGGGGCCGCATTTGGCGCAGCTTTAATGGGTTTTGTTGGAAAAGTTCATAATGATGATTTGTTTATGTCAGCTTTCAGTCGCATGGTTGTAACACCGCTTTTTCTATTTTCTGGGACATTTTTCCCACTGACAAGCATGCCAATTTACTTCCAACCAATTGGTTGGATATCACCGCTCTGGCACTCTGCAGAATTAGGCAGACATTTTGCATATGGCCATGAGGTTTCACCTTCGATGATTTTGATCCACTTTATATTCTTGATTTCTGTTTTCATTTTGGGAATTCGTTTCTCAGGTAGGCAGTTCACAAGGCGGTTATTGAAATGAAGACCGCAGTAGAAATCGCAGATGCCAGAGCAAATAAAATTGGTTATCAACTTTATGCCGGTCGCGCCCGCGCCATAATTCAACGAGGGCTAATCGCTTTCAGATCATCAACCTGGGTAGCAATTGCTACCGGTTTCTTTGAACCAGTTCTCTACCTCTTGGCATTTGGTTATGGCATGGGTCAATTAATTGGCGATATTCAAACTAGTTTTGGCACCGTTGACTACACCAGCTTTATTGCACCTGGTTTACTGGCTACAAGTGCGATAAATGGCGCGATATATGACGTGACCTGGAATGTCTTCTTTAAATTAAATGAGAGCAAGCTTTACCAAGGCATTTTGGCAACCCCGATGGGACCGCTTGATGTGGCGTTGGGCGAAATGCTCTGGGCGCTACTTCGAGGATTAACTTATGCCAGCGCATTTATGTTGGTGATGATTCCACTTGGTTTAACTCCGGGATGGAATGCCCTCTTGGTAATTCCGGCTGCAGTATTAATTGCCTTTTCTTTTGCATCTTTTGGCATGGCGCTTACGTCTTACTTTAAAACGCACCAACAGATGGGCTTTATAAGTTTGGCGCTACTTCCAATGTTTTTATTTTCCGGATCTTTATATCCAATTGCAGTTTATCCAGATTGGTTAGAAAGAATCATTCATTTATTACCTACTTGGCACGCCATTGAATTAACGCGTGGTTTATGGTTTGGCGTTATCAATTTCTCAACTTTCTCTCATTTATTTTATTTTTTCGTGATGATTTCAATAGGTTTAGTTTTTACGACACGCAGGTTACGTAATCTTTTTATGCGGTAATTACGCATGGGACACACCTGTTGACCGCCCCTATAGGGCAGGGGTAAACTCCACCCAAGCAACACAACTAAGCAAGGAGCGTGGTACCAACAAATCGGTTCTGCTGAACCGTATTTGGGAAGTCCCGAACTCCCATGTTCAAACAAACACATCATCCGCAAACTTTCCGACAGGTACCAAATTCTGTTCGGCCGATAAATCCTGCGCGTATCCAAGAACTTCTTGAAATTGAAAGTTCAAAATTTCCGAAGTTGGCACCGGGATCTGGCGCCGAAAATGTTCGTGCTGGAAAAGTTACTCCACTAGGTGTTGCATCAAGTTTTCAATATTGGGAGCCATATCCAATCTCAATAGTTTCTGCTAAAGGTGCTTGGATGAAAGATGTCGATGGTCGCGACATGCTTGATCTCTCAATGGGCTTTGGTGCTCTTCTAGTCGGCCACCTAAATGACGAAGTTGTTAAAGAAGCAAAAGCGACTCTCGAAGTCGGAACTCTCTTTGCTACACCTTCTCCAATTACCCGAGATGGCGCAGAACTCATCGCCCGTAGATTTGGCCTCGACCTAGTTCGTTTCGCAAACTCTGGCACCGAAGCCACGATGTACGCGATTCGTACCGCTCGCGCTGCCACCGGAAAGCTTGGCATCGTAAAGATTGAAGGCGGTTATCACGGTTCATATGACCCGCTGATGGTCTCTAACAAACCAGATCTGACGCTAGCTGGTTCACCTGAATCGCCAAATCCAGTTCCGTTGTCCTCAGTTGTAACCGGCGAAGTTCATGTCGTTCCTTATAACAATGCTGATGCGCTAGAAAAAGTATTTAAAGAACATGCATCTTCTATCGCTTGCATCATCATGGAACCCGTATTAGAAAACATTGGAATCGTTCTTCCAGATATGGGATACCTCGAGCGAGTCCGTGAACTCTGCGATCAATATGGCGTTCTTCTTATTTTTGATGAAGTTAAGACTGGACTTACCGCAGGGCCACAAGGTGCAGCACAACGACTTGGCGTAAAGCCAGATTTGATTGCACTTGCTAAATCAATTGGTGGTGGAATTCCAGTCGCTGCATTTGGTGGCAAGCGTGAATATATGGAGACCATTGTTTCTGGAAAACATGCTCATCTTGGAACATTTAATGGACATTTCCTTGCAATGGCTGGTGTTCGTGCCGTTGATCGCATCTGCACTCCAGAAGCGCTCCAACGAAGCGAAGATTTAAATCGCCAGGCGCTAACTCGTATGTCAGAGATTATTAGCGAATATGAATTACCTGCACATACCGTTGGCTTTGGTGTTAAAGGTTGTATTACTTGGTCAGAAGCACCAGTTCGCAATTACCGTGATTACAAGGCAACTGATTTTGATTTGGCTCAACTCTCATTCTTCTGGTCGCTAAATAGAAATGTTATGACGCCACCAGGACTTGATGAGCAGTGGCTGATTTCTTTGGCTCATGGCCAGCGCGAAGTCGACATCATGGTTGGCGATTTCCTCGAATTTGCTCAAGCGCTACGCGCTTAATGTCGCCACAATAAGAATCAATCCGCTTACTAAGGTCACGAAAAATGTTGCACCTAGCATCATTCTAGAAAGCCGGCCTCCAGTATTTTCGCCCAAAATCTCTTCGTTCTTTGAAATCTTCATCAATAACAAAAGCAACGGAATAGATACCAATCCATTGATTACGGCGGCAAAAACCAAGCCTTTAATTGGATCAATACCAATTAGATTCATGAGCCAACCAGCAAAAGTTGCCAAGATAATAACTGTATAAAAAGCTTTAGCCTGTGAGAATTTGTAATCTAAACCTTGCTTCCAGT
>JBJSWS010000193.1:0-5822 GCA_046085985.1 Actinomycetales bacterium | reverse complement strand
AACCAATCATCAAGCGGAATCCCCAATATGCGAGGGGAACATTTGGTACATAGTCACCGGCGCCGTATTGCTTTTCATATTTTGCTTGCAAATCATTTATACCTTCTACTACACCGTTTACATCACCAGTAGACATAAATGAAAGAACGCCAGGTACATCAATCTGAAACACCGCACGACTCTGATCAAGCGTCCCAATTGTTAAAAGCGAGAATGGCGCATTTGGAGTTGTGTCATAAAGAGCTTCTGCTGCTGCCATTTTCATTGGTTGTTGCTCGGTCATAACGCGCGCGCTCCAGTCACCCGTCACTGCAATTAGCAAGAATGCAATAATCACTGTTACTAAACCAGTCTTTGCAGTTGCAGTTGCCATCAATTTTTCGCGATTCTTAACGAGTAACCAAGCCGATACTCCTGCCATAAACGCACCCGCGGTGAAGAACGCAGATGGAATTGTGTGTGCAAACGTTGCAACAGCTGTTCGCTGAAATAGCACATCAAAAATATTTGTTAGCTCGGCACGGCCACGTTCTTCATTTATCGCGTAGCCAACCGGATGCTGCATCCATGCATTTGCTGCCAAGATGAAATAAGCAGAAAAGAGTGTCCCCATGGCAGCTGCCCAGATTGAGGCTAAATGAAGTCGCTTTGGCAATCTATCCCAGCCAAAGATCCAGATGCCAAGGAATGTTGACTCGAGGAAGAATGCCAAGAGTCCTTCCATTGCTAGTGGTGCTCCGAAAATGTCTCCTACGAATCTGCTGTAGGAAGACCAATTCATTCCGAACTGGAACTCTTGAACTATTCCGGTAACAACCCCCATTGCAAAATTGATTAAGAACAATTTGCCAAAGAATTTAGTGGCCTTTAGATACTTAGGATTGTTGGTTCGATACCAAGCAGTCTGTAAGCCGGCGACTAAGAATCCGAGACCAATCGTGATTGGTACAAATATGAAGTGATAAACAGTTGTAATGGCGAATTGCCATCTTGCAAGGTCTAATGAGCTCATTCACGCTCTCCTTTTCGTGTGCTCTAATTCTTCTCTCAGCAAATCGCGCATAACTCAAAAATCGATGTGCCGTCCCTCACGAGCAATTTTTTACGCGTACATATCTCGCTTTTCGCGAGGTTTTGAGTGCTAGCACCTGCTAGGTTTTACTCACCTCTTTAGATGCAATTGAGAACCTAAGAAGGGAAGTGCCTTGGGAAACGAACACAACGAAGATGATGCAAATGATGAAATCATCACGGAAGAAATGTTGTGGGAACGAATTCCAGAAACACAAGGCGTTGATCGAGCAAGTACTTATTACGAATTAAGCGCAAGGATTTATGCCCGCGGGCAATATGATGAAGCGCTAGCGCTCGCAGAAACTGCTCGCGACATCTATTCAGAACTTGGCAATGCAGCGCCGCGCGAAGGATTAGCGCAGGCTTACTCTGCGATTGGTTACAACTTAAATCAACTAAAGCGTATGAGCGAAGCCGCTTCTGCCATGAGTAAAGCCGTGGAACTACTTCGTGAAAATAAATCTCCGATGGCCCTAGAACTTGCCTGCACTCTCGGTGAGTGGTGGTATTCCTCAAAAGAATACGAGAAGGCAATTGAATGCATGGAGGAATGCGCTCAAGAACATCTCGTTGATGGAAACGAACTTGGCACTGCAAATGATTACTATCTAATTGGCTGCGCTTTTCGAGAATTGAAGAATTACCAGAAAGCTATCGATACCTTCTTAGAGGCCCGTGAATATTTCAAGAAAGCACAAGAAGTTATTCAAGTTGCTCGTTGTGATCAGAAATTAGCTCATTGCTATGTTGAATTGAAGGATGCAGATAATGCGTTGCGCTATGCCCAGAAATCTGTTGATGTATTTGAAACCGCTCATGATCAACGCCGGCTAACTTATGCATCTTTTGAACTTGGTAAGGCGCAAGTATTAAATGACGATATCGACGCTGGTCTCTCAACTCTAGAGCGATTACTTGATGTTGCAGCCGAATCAGATCTCAAAGATTTCGAATTTATCGTCGCCATCGAGCGGCGCATAGCCCAGGTTCTCCGGTCAATTGGCCGAGAAGAAGAGGCCGATGAAATTGAGCGCCGGATTTCTTCTGTTTCAGAAATCATTGAGGATGCCTGATTTATCTTTCTTAAAGGGTAGAGAACACCTTTTAATTACCATGGTTTGTTACGGCAATATCTGCCGCTCCCCAATGGCTGCTGCGGTTCTGCACAATAAAGTTTTAACTATTGAGAATCCCGCAATAACTGTTGATTCAGCTGGTACTTCAAATTGGCATGCTGGACAAGGCCCTAATCCACCTTCAAAGAAAATCTGGGAACGTGCCGGATATAAATATGAACATATTGCATCACAATTTAATTATTCAAGGCTAGTCGCAGCAGATCTAGTCTTAGTTATGGATGAAGATAATCATCAAGCGGTATCACAATTAGTAACTAACGAAAGTGAATCTCAAAAAATTTTCTATCTGCGCCAGTTTGATACCAAGCAGGATTCGTTGATTGTTCCTGATCCATATTCGTTACCTGACGCGGCTTTTGAGACGGTTCTGGAAATGGTCGAACGTTCAACCGATGGCTTAATTAAGGAATTACTTAGCTAAGTGCTGCATTCCCCAGGCATACATTGCAATTGCGCCAGCTGCTGATGCATTCATAGATCTAGTTGATCCATATTGTTCAATCGCCAAAACTCGCGAGCAGGCTGCGACTGCTTCATCAGACATTCCGGCACCTTCTTGGCCAAAAAGTAAGACGCATTCTCTAGGAAGTTTGGCACTCTCGAGCGCTTGTGAATTCTTTACATTATCTATTCCGATAATTTCGATACCAGCTTTATCAAACCATGATTTGAAATCTGCGATATCTGGATGATGAATCACCGTTAAATATTTATCGGTAACCATAGCGCCGCGGCGATTCCAGTCACGCTTACCAACAATATGAACGCTTGCGACATTAAAAGCATTTGCAGTTCGTACGATGGAACCAATATTTAGATCATGTTGCCAATTCTCGATGGCAATTCGCAGCGGATTTCGCTTGGTATCAAGATCAGTAACAATTGCGGCAACGCTCCAATATCGATATTTATCTAAGACATTTCGCCGATCGCCATTTTCAAGAAGTTCTGGATCATATTGCTCACCCTCGGGCCAAGGTTTGGGGTGAGGACCGACGCCAACAACTGGATAAAACTCACCAGGTCCAATCTCTGCTGGCGGCATGCTCATTTAAGTAAGCCTAGATTTCATTAGTCATATTTCACAAGTTGGATTAGTACGCTTCCGCGGTGCGCCGATTATTGATTGCCGTTCTAATATCAATGCTCATCTCTAATCGAGCGGTTGCGCTACATAATTTGGAGAAGCGAGCTAATTCAAGTGCGCTGGCATCCCCTGGCTTGTTTGTGGTTGATCCGTTGACAGACCAACCCATTGCACAGAACGGAGCTGATAGCCAAAGAGTTCCAGCTTCGGTCTTGAAGTTATTTACAATGACAGTAGTTCTCCAAAACTTTGATCCAAATACACGATATGTGACTTCGATTTGGAATACCGAAAAAGAGAATGAGTTTCTGATCCGTGGTTCCTTAGATCCATTTTTAACTCCATATAAATCAGTGGCTGAAAAATATGGTCATGGGTATCTGATGGGAATAATCAATAAGGCAAATAGCCAAAATTTACGTAAATTTAAAATCGCTTATACTGATCTATATCCAGGAGATATCAAGAATCTTACAAATGCCTTTAAAAATCAGAAGTTGAAAGTTACCTTTGAAAAGATAACAAATGAAGAAGCTAACTCGCGGGGTATTACTGAAATTGCTTCCTTAACCTCAAAACCATTGAGCCGAATGGTTTCACATACCATTTTATGGAGCGATAATTTAGTTGCGGATCGGTTGGCAAAAGCTGTAACAAAATATGTAGGTAATGAAACAACTGGTGCCGGAATTACTAGAACTTATCGCAGCTCATTAGCTACTCTTGGAATACCGGTAAAAGATTTAGTGATTAAGGATGGCAGTGGCTTATCAAAGAAGAATCGAATAACTGCCAGGGCCACCGTTGAGTTATTACGAGCAATTCGAAATAACCCGCAGTACTCATCGATATATGAAGGCCTACCAATTTCAGGCGAGACCGGAACATTGAAAACTAGATTTACGAAGGCCCCAGCAGCAATCGGGCATGTCCATGCAAAAACTGGTTGGGTAAATCGCAGCGTGACCATGGCTGGTTATGTAGAAAGTGGCGATAAAGAATATGTATTTGCGATTCTGGCTGATGGAATTTCGCCAACGCTATCTGCAAGGAATGCAGCACGTAGAGCTATGGATAAGTTTTTAGAGACTGTCGTTACTGCGAATCACCAAATACTTTAATAGCACCACCGTAACAAGCTACCCAGATTCGCTTATTTATCGGCTCATAAGTAACACCGATTGGCTCATTGCAGACATTTATCTTCTGTAAAACTTTTAAATCACTTGCGCGAACTTTTGAGATTGTGTCGCTGGTGAAGTTAACAACATAAAGTGCGCTTCCATCAGTTGAGATATCAAGACTGCGTGCGGCGTTGCCAGTGCGCACTGTTTTAATCATCCTATTCGCCGCAATATCAAATGCGCCAACGCGACCAGAGCTATTTAAAGTTAAGTAAAGTATCTGGTTATCAGGTGAGAGAACTAAGGCGCGAGGGTTGGAACCAACATTTAGTAGTTCGCGTTTCCAGGTACCAAGTTCAATCTTATGAACAACCGACCCGCCCATCTGCGCAACATAGGCATATTTAGAATCGCTAGAGATTGTTATTCCGCGCGGGTAAGCGCCGATACTTAAAGTCTTCACAACTTTCTGATCAGCAACGGAGATGATAGATAAGTCATACGAACACCAATTTGAGACCAGAACATATTTATTATCCGGCGATACCTGTACGACTTTTGGGACTACGCCAACTTTGTATGCGGCATCAATTTCCCAAGTATCTGTCGCAATGCGATATAAAAACGATCGATCGTAGTTATTTGAAGGACGGCAAATATCTGTTCCTTCCCGATTAAAACCTTTGCCATACATCGCATAATTTGTTACGTATAAATAATCTCC
Organism: Actinomycetales bacterium; assembly: GCA_046085985.1. Taxonomy (GTDB): domain Bacteria; phylum Actinomycetota; class Actinomycetes; order Nanopelagicales; family Nanopelagicaceae; genus MAG-120802. The sequence goes on along the minus strand of JBJSWS010000193.1, from coordinate 674 downwards.
ATCAGGTGAAAAAGCACCCTCAACAGGCGCACCTCTATGCGTTCCCGAATATCCAGTAAAACCCAATTCAGTTAGATCAACTCGATCAGGAATAGTCTTAACCAGCGAGTTATTTGCCGCATCATAAATAGTTACTGAATGGCGATACATCATGTTATGTGCCGAAACAAAGCCGGTTCCGGAGGCACGAACTGACTTTGGCGAGATATCACCGGAAATAGTTGAGATTAACTTCATCTTGGAATCTGATGAGAGCGTCTCTGCATTTACTTGCGTTGATACCAGCGAGAGAGCGACCAAGATAACTATTAAGCGAATTCGCATGCACCTAATCTACCGGTAGCCTCGGGATGTGATTTCGCCGTATCTGGCTCTAATGAAATTACGAGTAGTAGAACTACTACTTGTAACAACGCTGCCGGCGCTCTTCTTAGCTGCAAATGGAGTACCTGATTTAACAATTACCTTAGCAACGCTGATTGGCGGGACTTTGGCAGCCGGTGCTGCAAATGCTTTCAATATGGTGATTGAGAGCGATATCGATCGCATGATGACAAGAACATCAAAACGACCAATAGTTAATGAGTTAGTCTCCGAAACTAAGGCACTGGTTTTTGCATATGTAATCTCAATAGTCTCACTTGGAATCTTCTGGTTCTTCACAAACCCGTTAG
>JBJSWS010000192.1:0-1254 GCA_046085985.1 Actinomycetales bacterium | reverse complement strand
CGACTCAATTATTTGCAGTACTGCTATTCATAATTATTCTTGAACCACTTTTTGCGATTTTGAATTTTGTGGTAATACTTGCAGTGTTAACTTATATTGCTCATCTATTTACTAAACAACTTAAAATCCAATTAGATTTACAGACCGAACGTGATGGCAAGAAAGCTCGTCCACAGAAGCGCTACGGAACAAGAATTCGAGCCGCTGAAAATGGCGCCTTAGCAGCCGGAGTGGGCATGATTATCCTTCTGGGCGCACTGCTTTGCCTCAGCTATAACGGGCAAATTTCGGTTGCTAATACTTTGATCATCTTCTTTGGTACAAGATTGCAAAATGGTTCACTGACCAGCACTTCAAGGTCGCTGATGAGATACGCACGTGCGAAAGCTGGACTTAAATCCCGTGAAGAAGATGATGAGTGATCGACCACTACTGACAATTGCTTATTCGACTCTTCCAAATCGAGTAAAGGCAATTGCATTCCCAGAACGTCGCTCAGATCGTGAGATTCTGGTGCAGGTACAAAATCCGAAAGAAATCTCTTATGTTGTATCTGAAAAGAGCGCGAAAATTATTGAAATGAGAAGTGTCGGCGTTGCTAAGAGCCGAAATGCAGCTCTAGAGCGAGCAAATGGAAAGTATCTTCTCTTTGCCGATGACGATATAACATTTAGCGAATCAGGAATATCAAAAGCAATCGAATATTTTGAAGCAAACCCAGATTGTTCGATAGTTCTAACGCAAGCTAAAGATGATTCAGGTGCGCTTCGCAAAGAGTATTTCAATGAAGTAAAACCGCTGCGGTTAACCAATTCTGCACGAGCAGCCACCTATGAATTGATGCTTCGCGTAGATGACTTTCGTGAAAAGGGAATTAAATTTGATGAAGAGTTTGGTGCCGGTGCCCCCAATTATTTGGGCGATGAATACATATTCATTTCAGATGCTCTTCGGGCTGGCTTGAAAGGCGTCCACCTTCCAGTGGTCTTGGCTACTCACCCAACTGAAAGTTCTGGATCAAGATGGGGTAACGAGCAAGATTTATCAGCAAGACAGAAAGTTTCCTCAAGGGTGTTCGGTTGGCGCGCTCCAATATACCGGGCTGCATTTTTATTAAAGACCAAAAATCCCAATCCTGTTTTTCTTAAATCGCTTAAATTTATTTTTAAGTCATGAAAATTTATGCCCACCGCGGTTTTAGCGCAAAATTTCCAGAGGCAACCATGGCTGCCTATCAAGGGGCGGTAACTGCCG
>JBJSWS010000191.1:0-7720 GCA_046085985.1 Actinomycetales bacterium | reverse complement strand
GAAAATTCACTCCTCTTGGCTCGTTCTGTTACAAAGGATGGTAAGTCACGAGCTCTGTTAGCGGGCGCCCCGACAACGGCGAACGCATTAACGAGTTTTGGTGATGAGTTGATAGAAATTCATGGTCAGCACGGTGCGATTTCGCTCCTTAAAGAATCACGCCAACGCGAACTTCTAGATCAATTTATAGGAACTCCAATTGTAGAGTTTCTTAATCTTTACCGAGATAAACTTTCGGAATATCGAAACGCTCAAAGAAAACTTCAGAATTTAGAGAGAAGCAAGAATGCACGCGAAGCCGAAATAGCCGAACTTGAATCGCTATCGGCAGATGCGAAGAAGTTAGCTCCTAGCTCTGGAGAATTAGCGGAAATTGATCGCGAGATTGAATTACTAAGTCGGGTGGAACAAATTCGCCTCTCGTTAAATGAGGCGCTTGCGGCTCTATCTGATGAGGAATCTGGCGCAACTATTCGTTTGAGTCTAGCGAAGCGCGCATTAAATGGAATATCAGAGGTAGATAAAAAATTAGGCCAGTTAAACGAAGTTATGGAGAGCGCCTATTTCCAAGTTTCTGATGTAGCGAGTGAAATCTCTGCATTTTTGGAGGCCTTAACGGCAGATCCTGCGCGACTAGAGAATCTGCAAGTAAGAAAATCAGCGCTACGTTCTTTTGCGAAAAGATTCGGCGAGGGCGCATCTTTGGATGAACAATTAGAAAGTGCAATTGAACGCTCACAAGGGGCTCATGAGCGACTCCAAGACATCTCTGGCGGTGCCGAGCGGATTCGCGAATTAGAAGAGGAGGTTGCGCGCAGAAAAGACGAAACCCTCAATTTAGCTAAAGATCTAAGTAGCCTTCGAGCGAAGGAATCCGAGCGTTTAGCAAAACAAGTTACTGAGGAGATTCGCCAATTATCAATGTCAGCTGCAGAATTCAAAGTTAATGTGATGAGTAACGAAGGAGAAGCTCAGGTATTTACAGAATGGGGAATCGATAGAGTCGAGATGCTCTTTTTATCTCATAAAGGTGGCGCATTCCTTCCAATCTCAAAGTCAGCAAGTGGTGGTGAACTCTCCAGGGTAATGCTCGCCCTTGAAGTAGTAGTTGCCTCGAAGTTTCCTTTAGGTACATATCTTTTCGATGAGGTAGATGCTGGAATTGGCGGGAAAGCAGCTTTAGAAGTTGGAAAGAGATTGAAGAAATTAGCGGAGAATGCCCAAGTAATTGTCGTTACTCATCTTCCGCAAGTGGCAATTTGGGCAGATAGGCATTTACTCGTAGTTAAAGATAGCAACGGGGCAATTACGCAGAGTTCAATTTCCGTTTTGAGCGGGAACGATCTCGAGAGTGAAATAGCTCGAATGCTCTCGGGGCTAGAAGAATCAGAACACGCCCAAGAACACGCGCGTGAACTGCTAAATTTAGGGAAAGCATAATTCAACTGATAAGTTAGCCCTCCATGACCGCCCCTCATGTGACAAAGCATTTATTTGTCACCGGCGGAGTCGCTTCAAGTCTTGGCAAAGGTCTTACTGCATCAAGTCTAGGTCGTTTACTTCGCGCACGCGGATTACGGGTAACCATGCAGAAGCTAGATCCGTATATAAATGTTGATCCCGGAACAATGAATCCGTTCCAACACGGCGAGGTATTTGTCACTGATGATGGTGCAGAAACCGATTTAGATATTGGGCACTATGAGCGATTCCTAGATACAAATCTCCATGGTTCTGCCAACGTAACAACTGGTCAAGTTTATTCGCGAGTAATCGCCCGCGAACGAAAAGGTGAATATCTCGGGGATACCGTTCAGGTTATTCCGCATATCACCAATGAAATAAAAGACAGAATCAGAGCGATGGCGGATTCGGATATCGATATCGTAATTACTGAAGTTGGTGGAACTGTTGGAGATATTGAATCTCTTCCTTTTCTAGAGGCAGCTCGGCAGATTAGACAAGAAGTAGGTAGAGAGAATGTCTTCTATTTACATGTCTCTCTAGTTCCATATATTGGCCCATCTGGAGAGTTGAAAACTAAGCCAACTCAACATTCAGTGCAGGCATTGCGATCAATCGGTATCTCTCCAGATGCTGTTGTTCTTCGTTCTGATCGAGAGATTCCGATATCGGTCAAAAAGAAGATCTCTCTAATGTGCGACGTTGATCAGGAAGCGGTTGTAGCAGCAGTTGATGCTCCGTCAATTTACGATATTCCAAAGGTTTTGCACCGAGAGGGCTTGGATGCTTACATCGTTCGCAGATTAGGGTTGCCGTTCCACGACGTTGAGTGGGGCGAATGGGATCAGCTTCTCAAGACAGTTCACAATCCAGCTGCGACGGTAAAGGTAGCTCTGGTTGGAAAATATATCGATCTACCGGATGCTTATCTTTCGGTTTCTGAGGCGCTTCGCGCTGGTGGTTTTGCAAATAATGCAAAGGTCGAAATCAAATGGGTAACCAGTGATGATTGTGAAACACCAGAAGGCGCAGCTAGAAATCTTGGCGATGTAGATGCAATATGTGTTCCCGGCGGATTTGGAGTTCGCGGAATTGAAGGCAAGGTTGGAGCCTTGAAGTTTGCACGTGAATCAAAGATTCCAACGCTTGGACTTTGCCTTGGATTGCAGTGCATGGTTATTGAAGCAGCGCGAAATCTTGCCGGTTTAACAGAAGCTAATTCTGCTGAATTTGATCCAACCACTAAAGATCCTGTTATCGCTACTATGGCGGGTCAGGAAAAAATTGTTGCTGGTGATGCTGATATGGGTGGGACAATGAGACTTGGTTTGTATAAAGCAAAATTAAAAGAGGGTTCAATTGTCGCTAAAATTTACAATAGCGATGAAATTTCAGAACGGCATCGTCATCGTTATGAAGTTAACAACACTTATCGCGATACGGTCTCTGCCGCTGGATTAGTTTTCAGTGGGATATCCCCAGATGGAAATCTAGTTGAGTTCGTGGAGCTGCCCGAGAGTATTCATCCTTACTATGTTGGAACTCAAGCTCACCCTGAGTTTAGATCTCGTCCAACTCGTCCGCACCCTCTTTTCAGCGGTTTGATTAAAGCTGCCGTAGCTCGTGTCAAATAGATCTAAATTAGATACTTTTCTCAATCATATAGCGGTAGAACGTGGCTTAAGCACAAATACGATTTCGAGTTATCGAAGAGACTTACAATCTCTTGTTAATTTTCTAGAACGAAAAAATTTGAAATTGGAGAATTGCAGACACGATGATTTGGAAGAATTTATCGCAGATCGAAGAAAATCAGGACTTAGCGATGCGAGTCTAGCTCGAAATATTGTTGCTGTACGTTCTCTTTATAGATTTCTTGCCAAAGAAATCAATATCGATGATATTGCTAAAAGTTTCCATCCACCGACTCCGGCACGGAGAATTCCAAAAGCTCTATCAATTGCGCAGGTTGAGTCACTTCTTAGCGCTCCAAGCAGAGAAGGAATCGGTATAAGGGATAGGGCGTTACTGGAATTACTCTACGCAACCGGTGCGAGAGTTTCAGAGATAATTGCCCTAGATAGTGAGGATATAAAGAGAATTGAAGGTGAAATAAGCACGGTTAAACTGATGGGAAAAGGAAGAAAAGAGCGAATAGTGCCCTTGGGTAAAATCGCAGAACATGCGCTCGACCAGTATTTAACGCTCATAAGACCAAATCTATTAAAAAATGAGCGAGCACTATTCTTAAATTCCCGCGGGTCTCGACTTAGCAGACAAAGCGCTTGGCGGATTGTTCTTGAGAATGCGAAGCGGGCAAAGATTGCAAATAAGATTTCACCGCATGCACTACGACATTCATTTGCTACTCATCTCTTGGATGGCGGAGCCGATATTAGAGTAGTCCAAGAATTACTTGGTCATTCGTCTGTGACAACTACGCAAATTTATACTTTGGTCACGATAGATAAACTGCGCGAAAGCTATGCGCTTGCTCATCCAAGAGCTAAATAGGTCAGCGACCTCTTAATCTTCTAGCGATTATTGATTGATCACCTTTGGACTCTAGATCGGCAATAACAATTGAAAGTGCTTCACGAACAATTCGTCCACGATCAACCGCAAGTCCAAGATCGCCGCGAAGATGTAATCGTGCTTGCTCCAAATTAAACAATTCTTCTGGAGATAAATAAACAGTGATCTTTTCATCATGTTTTTCACGACCAGAAGGACCGTGTTCAATTCCTGTTGGTCTCCGGCGTGGAGTTTGTCGGACCGAATTAGTTTTCGGTGCTGATTTTGAGGTTGAAGTAGTTGGCCTATTGGTATGTACAACTTCCTCGGTCTCTACAACTTGATCGGGTACGGCACTTAGGGTCGTCTTTCTAAACAATTCATCTGCGCCAGGAAGGCTAATTCTTCGACTCATCGGACACCTCCATTTGCAATTAGTTCTCGAGCCAATCTTCGATATGAAGCGGCACCAACTGAAGAGCTTGCATATGAAGTGATGGGCTCACCAGCAACAGTTGTTTCAGGGAATCGAACCGTTCTAGAGATAGTTGTATCGCATACTTTTCCAGGGAAAGCTTCGTTGATTCGCTCCAAGACTTCACGACTATGGACCGTCTTGCGATCAAACATTGTCGGAAGAATGCCGAGAAGCTGCAATTCTGGGTTGGTATTTAATTGAACCTTCTTAATAATGTCATCTAACAATGCCACGCCACGAAGAGCAAAGTATTCACATTCAAGGGGAACGAGTACCCAATTAGATGCTGTTAAGGCATTGACGGTAAGAAGTCCAAGAGATGGCTGGCAATCGATCAATATGACATCATAAAAATCTACGACGGTAGAGAGAACTCTTTTTAGTACTTTTTCACGAGCAATAACATTTACCAAGCCGCCCTCGGCTCCAGCCAAATTCTCGTGCGCTGGGACCATATCCATTCCGGGAACACTTGTCTTCAAAAGAAAATCATCAATCTTTGTCGACTCATCCATCATAAGGTCATAAATTGAACCTTCAATTTCACGAGTTGAAACATTTAATCCCACCGAAAGAGAGTGCTGCGGATCGAAGTCAATTAGAAGAACTCTTCGACCTAGCTCTGCTAAAGCTGCACCCAAATTTATTGTTGTAGTTGTTTTACCTACGCCACCCTTTTGATTTACGACAGAAATGATTCGGGCATTGCCGTGTTCACTTAAGGGAGTTGGATCTGGAAATTTTGGTGTAGGAAGATTAAGAACCGATGAAGTTGTTACAACATCGTCTTCTTTGCGATTTGTGGATCTAGTAAATGTCGATTTAGCACTTAAACTAGAAATCTCTGAAGCACTATTTGCCATGTCGCGACTTTACGCACGAGAAGACGGAAACTTTGTTACGACACGCGTAGAGTTTGCCAACCATGGAAGAAAACGGCGAAGTCTCAACCAGTACTTCAGGCTTAAATCCTGTTGCTCAATCTTTGATGGGCGAGGGGCGAATAGCCGGTTTCTCTGTAAAACTTGAAAATTTTGATGGTCCTTTCGATCTTCTTCTCCAGTTGATTTCCAGACATAAGATGGAAATCACCGAGGTTGCTTTAGCAACGGTTACCGATGAGTTCATCGCGCACATCAGGGCGTTGGAGGAGACCGAAGAAGGTTGGAAGTTGGATCAAGCAACAGAGTTTCTAGTTGTTGCTGCCACCTTATTGGATCTCAAGGCCGCAAGGCTTCTACCAAGCGGAGAAGTGGATGATGAGGAAGATCTAGCTCTTCTTGAAGCTAGGGATCTTCTCTTCGCCCGCTTGCTTCAGTATCGAGCCTTTAAAGAGATAGCCAGCATCATTGCTGAACGAATTGATATCCAGGAGAAGTCATTTCCCAGAAGTGTCTCTCTCGAACCAAATCTTGCAGCATTGCTTCCAGAGGTCATGATCGGCGTAACACCTGAACGTTTTGCCGCCGTTGCAAATCGAGTACTAGCTCCGAAGATTCTTCCTAAACTATCAACTGAACATTTACACATGGCGATGGTTAGTGTCGCAGCGGAATCTAGAAATGTAGTCGCCCTCTTGCGCCGAAATAAGAGTATGACCTTTAGAGCGATGGTGGCAGATGCGGAAAGTACCCTCGTCGTGGTGGCCAGATTCCTATCTTTGTTGGAGCTCTACAAGGATGGTCAGATTCGCTTCGAACAGGTGATTGCGTTGGGCGAACTCCAAGTGACTTGGGTTGGGCGCAATGAGGGTGAGATTTTGGTAAGCGATGAATTTGATAGGGCGCCTACTTTGAGCGAGGATGGGTCGACTAGCGAGATTGAGGAGGTAGGCGATGACAGATCGTGAACTCGAGAGCTCAATTGAAGCTATTTTGATGGTGGTTGAAGAGCCGCTCTCTGAGGTTGTTTTGGCTCAGATCATCGAACGCCCCACGGATGAGGTATTGGAAGCTTTAAACCGTCTTCGAGAAGAGTACGAAAGAGAAGAAAGAGGCTTTGCTCTAAAGCAGATATCAGGGGGCTGGCGTTTCTATAGCCATCCAAATTTTGCGTCTCTGGTTGAGAAATTCGTTCTCGACGGTCAACAGGCTAAGTTAACTCAAGCAGCGCTGGAAACCCTTGCTGTTATTGCATACCGCCAGCCCATCTCTCGAGCTCGAGTATCTGCAATTCGAGGGGTTAACGTTGAAGCTGTTATGAAGACTCTCTTGAATCGAGGCCTCGTAGAAGAGTGCGGAATAGAGCATGAAACCGGTGCAATTCTCTACCGAACAACCAGTTATTTCCTTGAGCGGATTGGTGTCAATAACGTGGAGGATCTGCCCGCATTGGCACCTTTCCTCCCGGATATCGAAGGTTTAGACGAGGTTATCGCTTCCTTAACTGAATAATCCTTCTCTGCGCGCTATTGCAGATTCATTGCAGAGAAAGAGAGGCTCGATCTTCAAGTTAGACTTCTGCGGTGCCTCAAATTCGATTGCAAAAATTCTTGGCCGATGCGGGGGTTGCGAGCAGGCGAGCCTGCGAGAAGCTGATAACTGATGGCAAGGTGAAGGTGGATGGAAAAGTTGTTCGTGTACTCGGATCGAAGGTAGATCCTGAAATCTCTAAAGTTGTTGTTGAAGGTAAGTCAATTTCTAATAAAAAGACCAATCTTTACATAGCGTTTAATAAACCTAAGGACATTCTGTCTACCATGTCTGACCCTAGTAATAGACCCTCTCTTGGCGACTATTTTTCGTCAAATGAGCATCGACTTTTTCATGTTGGTCGCCTGGATAAAGAGAGTGAAGGTCTAATCATCCTGACAAATGACGGAGACTGGGCGCAGAAGCTGCTACATCCTTCCAATGAAGTTCGAAAACGATATTTTGTCGTTACTGATCGAAAGCTCAGAGGAGAAGAAATCGGTCGCCTTTTGAAGGGTATTCGGATAGATGGGGGAATTGCTAAGGCTCTGTCAGCCAGATCAGTGGGGGATGGTCTTGAAATCGAGATACATGAAGGTCGCAATCAAATCATACGTAAGATGATTGGATCTCTTGGCCTTGAAGTTCTAATGCTAAAGCGAACGAGAGTGGGAAAGATCGAACTTGGTGAGCTCCCAGTAGGAAAATGGAGACATCTATCTAGCGTTGAATTGTCATAACGTTAAAGCCGTATATCTATAAAGCGATAAAACTGTTTTTCCACAAAAAGCTATTTATCTATAAAACTATATTTGCTCCAAGTCAAAATGTTCATTTATCGACATGATTGAGC